>DAOUGC010000085.1:0-18044 GCA_034429695.1 Levilinea sp. | reverse complement strand
TCGATCTACACCCGTAACCGTACAGGGCTACCCATTTTTGCCATGCAGCAACGTTCCTCGCAGATAAAAAACGGGCAGATTGGGATGCATCCAACCTGCCCGCGTCAATCAACATGTACCGGTCTTGTGCACCGGCGAACTCACCCTACTCCCAATCCAGATGCCCGCTGCCGTCCAGATCATTTCCAAAGTAAGTCACATTGCTCAGAGTGACGGGCAGGAACCCCGACAGGATGCCGCTGCCATAGTTGCCGTGGAAGGCACTGTTGATGACCCTAGCGGTGGGCGAGAACCCGATGGCAGCCACCAGTGACAGACCGTTGCCGCCGTTGCCAAAGCTGATCACCCCGCTGGACAGCATGGTGGTGGCGGCTTCCATATACAGTCCATCTTCATTGTTATCCTCAAAGCGGCCGGTGGCAACACTGACCGCGCCCAGAGTGCTGGAAAGCGAAGCACCCCGCCCGCCATAATTCAGACTGGCTTCGATATTGCTGGCAGTGATCGATCCGCTTGCCTGCACAACCAACCCACTTCCGGCGTTGCCATTGAAACGATTGGCTCCCTGGCTGGACAGGATCTGCACAACGGCAACCGGATCGGTTTCTTCTCCGAGATTGCTTAGCACCGCGCCACTGCCGCCCACATTTTCCATGGCAGTCACCCCGTTGAGTGTAATCACGCCGCGATTCTGAATATTCAAACCATCCATCTGATTGTACTGAACCACGCTGCGCAGCACACTAACCGCCTGTCCTGCGTAGGTGGTACTCACCACCCGCATGCCCACACCGCTGTTGCTGATCGCCGATGACTGATTAATGGTGACCGCGCCACTGGCAAGCACCAGCAGACCCTCGGCGCTGTTGCGGTTGAACACCGAGCCGGTCACACTGACCGGACGGGCCGTGCTGACCAATCCGGCTGTGTCAGGCGCATTGGAAAGATAAGCCCCGTTGCTGCCCAGGTTGCCCTGTGCCGACACCCGGTTGAGTCTGATCACGCCGTTGGTGGTGATTTGCAGACCGATCATATCGTTGGCGTCAAAGTCACTGTACGCCCCTCTGGCGGTGGATTGTACCGTCACAACGGCGGTGTATGCACTCTGGCTGTTGTCAATGGAGGCACCGCTTCCGAATTGATTGTTACTCGCGCTGACATTGGTGAAAGCCACATTACCGCGGGTGATCGCCACCAGACCGCCCAGTTGGTTGTTGTTAAACTGGCTTGAGGCGCCATTGAGGGTGACCCCGGAAACAAATGGGTTGCCGCACACCGGTTGGGGAACTCCATTGTACAGGCAGTTATCCAGCCGCGCTCCAGTGCTCAAATTTCCACTGGCGCTGGTGGTGCTCAAACTGATGGCGCCCTTTGATTGGATAAACAACCCTGACTGCGAGTTGGAATTAAGCGTAACACTTTTCAAGGTCACCGGCTGGGCGGTGCTGGCAGCCTCATTATGGATGGTGGCCCCATTGCTGGCATTGCCGCTGGCCGAGCCGGTGGTCCAGGTGACCCTGCCGGTAGTACTCACATCTACTCCGTTGGCAAAATTGTCGCTGGCTGCCATTCTGGTGAAGGTCACCGGCTGTGAATTCATATGCACAACAGCTTGCACGCCTGTGCCGCCGTTGATGTTGGCAGCGATGTCTGTCATGGTCACAGCACCGCCCGTGAGCACATTCACACCGCCGTGCCCGTTGCCCCCAAAGTTGCCATTGGTGATGCTCACCGGGCTGGCGGCGGCACACGGAACATCCTCCCCGCTGGACTGGCAGTTATCCACGGTCAAGCCGTTGCGGTAGGGGTCATCCACAACGTCATCCGGTGTGCCCAGCGTCAGGCTGTATGCCCCGCCGGTGCTGGCAATCACTGACTCATCCAACACCTGCAACCAGAACTCACCGGCCAATCCGGAAGGAAAAGTGAGGGAAGCTTCACTTTCCGTGCCGGAAGCGTAGTTGATCACCACGCCTTCAGTGGTGAGGAGGCTCAGGGCGACATCAAAGTGTGTTGAAGAAACACTGAATGTGTAACTGGTGTTCTCCGCCACAATGATTCGGTAAGTGTCAGACCCCAAAGGCTCCAACAGGTCATTCACCTGCTCGTTGTAACTGACGATGGTATTCTCAATGGAATTATTCAGTGCGGTCAGGCTGCGTACTGTAACTGCGCCCTTGGAATATATCTCCACCCCGCCGCGCTCATTGCCGTTGGCGATCACGTCCGTGAGGGTGACGCCCAACGGTTTGACAGCACCACGATTATCCAGGTACACACCTTCCCCATCGTTATCGTTTGCCTGAATCAACCTCAGGCTGATGGCGCCGTTGCTGTGCGCTTCCAGGCCGGCGCGTAGTTCCTCATTGCCAGTGGCAGCCAAATGATTGCCGTCCAGCAGCGCACGCCCGCCGTAAGCGCCAACAGTAATATTGCCCGTTCCGCTGTCGTTGCGCAGCGACAAACCTGCCCCACCGTTGATGGATGCGCTGCGCAGGATGACGCTGATGGCCCGGTTGGACAGGATCATCAGTCCGGCGAAGGCATTTCCATCAAAATAACCGTACCCTGGCGTGCGGTTGGTCACCACATTCACCGTTCCGGTTCCAGCTCCGGCATTGTTGGCCACCACCCCGCTGCCCCCCTGGTTGCCTGAGGCACTCACATTGGTGAGGGTGATATTGCCGCGCGCCGAAAGGTTGGCGCCCATGACGGCATTGTTGTTCAGAATCGAGTAAGTCATGGTGACGGATGAAGGTGCGGACGGAAATGTGGAGATATACAACCCCGCCCCTTCATTTAGCGATGCAATCACCCAGTTGATTGATACCGCCCCTGGTGTGGAAATATGAATACCATTGCCGTCGTTTTCTGAGAAGCTGCGCTGCATGCTGCCGGTGGCGTTGATGGTGATGTTGCCTCCCTGGCTGGTCAGGCGCACACCGTTAGCCTCGTCACCGGTATTGCCGCTGGCAGACACATTGGTGAGGGTGATGTTGTAGCGGGCATTCGCCAGCAAGCCGGGGCCGCCGTTGTTATCATCAAAGGTATAACTGCTCACCACAATGGAACGCGGGAAGGGCATGGCATTTTCGTCGGTGATACCGGCTCCGCCACCCTCATTGCCGCTGACGCTGCCGGTGTTCAGCACCACATCGCCGCGGGTGAGGATGGACAAGCCCATGCTGGCATTGTCATCGAACCAACCCTGGGTAATGCGCACCGCGCTCAGGCGATCGCCCTGATTATTAATTGAAGCGCCCATGCCGTCATTCGATCCGGCAAACACGCGCGTAAGGGTCACCGCACCGTTGGACAGGATCTCCAGACCGTTCAGCAGGTTTTCATCAAAGTGATTTTCCCCCAACCGGTTGGAAATGGTCACCACGCCACCCACGTTGAGGATCTGGCGGTTATCCAGCACGGCGCCGCGTCCGGCCTGGTTGTCACTGGCCGAAACGCCATCCAGCACAATGTTGCCGCGCGATGATACCCACAACCCATCCCCGCCGTAGTTCTCATTGAACGTGCTGGCGTTGATGGTTACATTCCCGCTGCCGGTGCACGGCTGATCCATGCCGGTCTTCAGGCAGTTGTCCAGGTAAGCGCCTCCACGCGGTTCATCCAGGCCATTGCCGTTAAGGTTGGCGATCACATTGCTGACGGTGATGGCTCCCGGGGTGAGCACATACAGGCCGGTAAGATGATTCTGCAGGAAGTTTGATTTACTGATGGTGACCGAGGCAGCCCCGCTGGCATCGCAAGCAGCCCCGGAGCAGATCGACAGCCCTTTGCCTGAGCTGGAACGATTTGCCTGTACATTGATAATGGAAACATTGCCTGTGGTATCAATGTGGATGGCATCGTGGGTATTGTTGACCGCCATCACACTGTTAAGGCTGACCGTGGAACCCGCTTGGATGCTAAGACCCAGGCCGCCATCGCCAGTTGCCACTGTATTATTAATAAACGCACTGTTGATCACACTCACCGAACTGGTGGTCACAATGTTCGCTCCAGTGCTGATGTTTCCCGAAGCCGAAACACCGCTCAAGGTGACAGCGCCACTGGTATTGATCCTCAATCCGGCAGTGGTGGACAGCCCCGCCCCATTAAACTGGAAGGAACTGTTTTTAATCGTCACCGGCGCCCTGGCCACCGCCGAATTATCGATGGCGGCTCCATCATCGGTCGATCCGCTCACGCGCACATTGGTCAATGTGACCGCACCTTTTTGATTGGTCACATCCAGCCCACCCAGTACCGAAACATCAGTGAGGGCGAGTGTTCCGGTAACATTGTCAAAGCTGACATTGCCGGTGATATCGAAACCAATCAGGCTGAAACCGGTAAGGATGTCGCTCACGGTCAGGTTGCCGGTCAATTTCACCACCGCGTCCCCATCGCGTACCAGGCCCTTCAGGCTGCCCAGCGGGTTGGGGGAGCCGTCATTGCCGTCAATGCTCACATTTTCGGAATACCCGCTTGGAATGCCCTCCACGTGGATCAGCCGGTCGTCCGGCAAATAAGTGCGCGCGGCATTAATTGCATCAGTGATGGGTGTGGCGCTGACCCAGCAGTTGGGATCAGTGCCGCAGTCACCACCGGTGAGTAAATAGCGATACTTTATCCTGCCGGAAACAAACCACGGATCGCCCATACCGCTTAATATGGGTTGAATCTCCGGCTGCTCTTCGACGGTTGGTTCAATGGGCGTTGACTGACTCTCCTCAACAACAGGGGTTTCAATTGCCGGTTGAACATCTGTGGGCAGCGGGGTTTCCTCCACCCCTTCGGGTTCCACCGGCGCTGTTTGCGTGGCAACCGGCGTTTCGGTTGCCTCAGATGCAAGGGTGGCTTCAGGCTGGGGTGTGGATGTCGATTCCACCGTCTCTGATGGCAGCAATGGCTCCCCGGTTTGCGCCGGTTCAGTCAGCTCCTGTTGCACCTCTGGTGGTTGGGTGGTCTCCGGTTGCGGCGTCTCCCCTTCGGCAAACACCGGAAATGCCAGCAGCAATGCCGCCAGCCATGCAAAAGCCACAGCCAGGACCAGCCTGGATATGGAAATGCTCCACCTGTTCATCATCACGCACCTTCCTTCCTCGGCTTCCGATAATCACGCCTATTGGTTTATGGTAACCCATTTAAGAAGCGCTACACTTTATATTTGGCTTACAACCACCCCCTCACTTTAAAACGTTTATTGAGCATAATCGCCAGGTGGCGGCAAGTCAATATCCGTTATCTTATTGGTCATCATTGCTGCCCGGCTGGAAAGCAGCCAGTTTTCATGTATAATCAACGCCAAGGAGCTTGCATGGAAATCAACTGGTTTGGACATTCCTGTTTTCGATTGAGCGAGCGCGCGCAGGCCAGCGTGGTATGCGACCCGTTTGACCACCGCGTGGTGGGCTATGAAGCGCTCAAGCTCAAAGCCGATATCGTCACCGTCAGCCACGACCAGCCGGGGCACAATTTCGTCAGCGCCGTCAAAGGCGACCCTTACCTGATCACAGGGCCGGGCGAGTTCGAGATCGGCGGAGTGTTCATCACCGGTGTGCAAACCAACGGGGTGAGCAGGAAGACCGAAGGCGAAAAGCGCAACACCCTGTACCTGATCGACTACAACGGCATTACCGTTGCCCACCTGGGCAACCTGACGCGCGTTCCCACCCAGACCGAGGTTGAGGGCCTGGGCCGCGTGCGCGTCGCGCTGGTTCCGGTGGGCGGGCAGGACGGCCTGAACGCCGCCAAAGCTGCCGAGGTAATCAGCCTGCTTGAGCCATCCATCGTTATTCCCATGCATTACGGAACCAAAGAATCCAGCATCAAACTGGACCCATTGAGCAAATTCCTCAAAGAAATGGGTCTGTCAGATGTGGAAACCGTTCCCTCCCTGAAAATCACCAGCGCGGCGTCGCTGCCAGATGAGACCCGCGTGATTGTTCTGGACTATCCGCGCGGGTAAGGCAACGTCTTCCCGCAGGAGGTTTGCTCATGGCTGTCAAATTAATCATGACCTGGGATATTTCTCCCGAGCGCGATCAGGAATATTTTGAGTTCGTGGTGCGCGAGTTCATCCCGGGGGTGCAACAATTGGGTTTTGAATTAAGCGACGCGTGGGCCACCGTTTATGGCGACCATCCGCAGATCATGGTGGGGGCGCTGGCGCCAACCGAGAATGCGGCAAACAAACTGGTGCAGTCCGCCGAGTGGACATCGCTGATCAACAAGCTGCATGATTACGTGATCAACTACTCGCAAAAAATTGTCAGGGCAACCGGGGGGTTCCCATTCTAAACAACAGTGGGGCTGTCACAAAAGCGGGCAGCCCCGTTTATTTTGCATCAGCATACCGGTAGGAACATGGCCAACGTCTTCTCCGTTGAAGAAAAATTTGCCCCACACCTGCTGGCGTGGTACCGCCAAAACGCGCGCAGCCTGCCGTGGCGCGGCTCTGATGACCCTTATGCCATCTGGGTATCCGAGGTCATGTTGCAACAGACGCGGGTGGAAACCGTCATTCCCTATTTCCTGCGCTGGATGGAACGATTTCCCACCCTCAGCGCACTGGCAGATGCCCCGGAACAGCAGGTACTCTCGGCATGGGAGGGTCTGGGGTATTACAGCCGGGCGCGCAGCCTGCATAAAGCCGCCCAGGTGGTGATGGCTGAGTACGGCGGACAGTTGCCGCGCACCGCCGGCGAACTGGAAAAGCTGCCCGGCGTGGGCCGCTATACCGCCGCTGCGGTGGCGTCCATGGCGTTTGGCAGGGATGTGGCCGCGTTGGATGGAAACATCCGCAGGGTGCTGGCCAGGGTGTTCAACGTGGACCTGCCCGCCCGCAGCCCGCAGGGTGAGGCCATGTTGTGGCAACTGGCACAGGCGCACCTGCCGCCGGGCCATGCCGGTGATTACAACCAGGCCATCATGGACCTGGGTTCTGCCATTTGCACCCCGCGCAACCCGCGCTGCCTGATCTGCCCACTGGCGGAAATCTGTGAAGCGCGCCAGCTTGGCGTGCAGGAACAGCGCCCCGTGCTGGAAAAGAAATCCCCCACCCCGCACTACACCGTCACCGCCGCGGTCATCTGGCGTGATCAGCGCGTTTTGATCTGCCAGCGTCCAACGGACGGCTTGCTGGGCGGCTTGTGGGAGTTTCCGGGCGGCAAGCAGGAACCCGGCGAAAGCCTGCCGCAATGTCTGGTGCGGGAGATCCATGAAGAGCTGGGGGTGTCTGTGGTGGTCGGGGAGGATTTTGGCGTATACCGCCACGCCTACACTCACTTTTCGGTTACGCTGCACGCCTTTGTTTGCCAGTTGAACGGCGCAGAGCCGCAGGCGCTGCACCATACCCGTGTGTACTGGGCAACCGGCAATGAACTGAAGGATTACCCGATGGGCAGGATCGACCGGCAGATCGCCGCTCGCATCCTGAACCAGCCTGTCACCTGAACTGCCTTGCGCGAGAGGAGGGGATCATGGACCCATTTGGCCGTCTCAGACAGCACATGGTAAAAGAACAAATCGCAGCACGGGGGATTACCAACCAGCGCGTACTAAATGCCATGTTCCGCATACCCCGCCATGAATTTGTCCCTGCTGAGTTGCAACCACGCGCATATGAAGACGTTCCACTGCCAATCGGCCAGGGGCAGACCATTTCACAGCCTTACATGGTGGCGATAATGGCCAGTTTGCTGGAGCTGGAAGGTACGGAACGTGTGCTGGAGGTGGGTACAGGTTGCGGTTATGCCGCCGCCGTCCTGGCAGAACTGGCCGCTGAAGTACATACCATTGAATACAACCCGCATCTGGCCGCCAGCGCCGGTGAGACACTCACACGCCTGGGATATCCCGACGTTCATATTCATCGCACCGATGGCTCGCTTGGCTGGTCTGAATCTGCGCCATACGACGGGATTTCGGTCACCGCCGCAGCCCCCGCCCCACCCCAGCCGCTGATCGATCAATTGGCTGAGGGAGGACGGCTGATCATTCCCATTGGCGCTCGTGGGCGGCAGGACCTGCGCCGCTATCAACGCGTTCACGGGCGTATTGAATATGAATCACTGTTCCCCGTGGCTTTTGTGCCCATGCGCGGGAAGTTTGGCTGGAGCGAGCAGGAATGGGGAACGGACGAATGAAATAATCCAAAGCCATTGGGGGGAACGAAGTTCCTGTCATAAACCGATGGATCAACAAGATCCGCTCATCAAAAAAAGAAAATGGGCTGCCCCATCACAAGGGCAGCCCATGCTTGCACGTTCCTTCAAATCACCTTACACGCGCGAGACCGTCACCAGCACGTAAGGCGAGCGACGCATTTCATTGTATAGATAGCTGCGCACCGCCTGCTCAACGTCCTTTTGAAGGTTGCCGTTTGCCTGGCTGAGCGCATCCTCCACCTTGCGGCGGGTCTGGGCATAAAACTCACCCGGCTCGCGCCCGATGGAAAAACCACGGCTTTCGATATAAGGGTCACGCAATAGACGATTGGTTTCTGCTTCCAGCACCAGGTGCACAATTAACACACCGTCCTGTGAAAGCGCCTCGCGCTCACGGATGATGGCAGGACCAAGATCGCTCACACCGGACGAATCCACAAACACATAAGCGCCAGGCACGCGTTCCGCCAGGTGCAGTTCGCGGTCTTTCAGTTCGATCACCTGGCCGTTCTCCACGATAAAAATATGCTCGCGCGGCACACCCACCTGTTCAGCAAGCAGGGCGTGCTGGCGCAGGTGGCGCAGCTCACCGTGAATGGGCACAACGTACTTGGGGCGCACCAGGTTGATCAGCAACTTCATCTCTTCCTGACTGGCATGTCCTGAAACGTGTACCGGCGCGATGGACTCATAAACCACATTGGCTCCACGCTGGAACAAACGGTTGATGGTCTTGTAAACCTTTTCCTCGTTGCCAGGGATGGGGTGCGATGACAGCACAATTGTATCGCCAGATTTTACGTCAAACAAACGGTAGCGCCCCACCGAAAGCCGCCCCAGAATGGAGGTGGGCTCGCCCTGCGAACCGGTGCAAAGAATGGCAACCTCATCATCGGGCATGGTGACGGCCTGCTCAATGCTGACGATCAGCGAGTCGGGCACTTCCAGATAACCCAGCTTGCGCGCCATTTTGGCGTTATCCACCATGCTGGAACCCACAAATGCCAGTTTACGGCCGTGGCGCTGGGCGGCATTGATTACCTGCTGCATGCGGCTGATCAACGAGGCAAAACTGGCGATGATGATGCGTCCTGGGGCAGTGGTGAAAACATTGTCAATGGCGCTGTCCACCACCCGCTCCGATGGCGTCCAACCAGCGCGTTCGGCATTGGTACTGTCAGCCAGCAGGGCCAGCACGCCGCGGTCCGAAAATTCAGCCAGTTTGGCGAAATCGGTCGGCCAGTTATCCACCGGCGTTTGATCGAACTTGTAGTCTCCGGTGTGCACCACCAACCCGACCGGGGTGACAATGCCCAGCCCAACCGCATCAGGGATCGAGTGGCACACGTGGAAGAACTCCACCTGAAACGGCCCGATCTGTACCGTATCATCGGCCTGCACGGTGTGAATGGCTGCCTTGGATGCGAGTCCGTTGCGCGCCAGTTTGACTTCGATCAACCCACGGGTGAGCGGAGTGGCATAAATGGGCGCATTCACCTCGGCCAGTACATGCTGGATGGCGCCGATATGATCCTCATGGCCGTGGGTGATCACAATACCGGCCACGCGGTCGCGCTTGTCCATCAAATAATTAAAATCGGGGATGATGTAATCCACGCCCAGCATGTCGCTGTCGGGGAACATGAGCCCGGTATCCACAATCAATATGGACTCATCGTACTCATACACCATCATGTTCTTGCCCACTTCCCCGAGTCCCCCCAGGGGAATAATGCGCAGTGCTTTTTGCTGCATAAAAACCTCTTGTTTGATCTCCGCAGCAGAGCGTGTGGAAGTGATCTGCCGAGCTCCTGGCTCGGAAGACCACGTCTACCGCCCTGCTACGGGAAAAATGATTTTAAAGAAAAAAACCGGCCAAATTGCCGGGAGATTGCCAGTCTTTCGTATGACACGATCAACAAAAACAACAACCGGGATTCCGGCGAAGATCATACTTGATTGTCAGAATTTTAGCATGATGGTTCATTTTTGTCAAAAAAAGCGGGTATGTTAAAAGAAATGATTTTTCTGTTAAAAATCTTTATGCTTTTCTCCCATACCAATGTTTATCAGCATGGTATGCCCGTTTTGTTAAGCAATATTACCATTGTCATGAAATAGTTGACAAAACAAGTAATATAATCTAACATAACAATAGCATAATGGCTCCATTAGCAGAGCCGGTTCCTGGGGGGAAGAACACGCTTACCGGTGGTTTGCGTTCCCCTGACGTCCAATTTATTAAATACGCTTAGGAGGGAAAGATGAGCGTACCGCGTTGGAAGATTCCTTCCATCCTTGTTTCAACTTTGCTGGTGTTCGCAGCAATACTATTGTTTGTTACTCCCGTCCATGCCGAAGGCGAACCACCCCCGGAGGCACAACCCACTCAGGAAACCCCGACAGAGCTTGTTCCTGCAGAAGACGGGGAATCCCAAACAGAGACCATTCCAACGGTTGAGCCGGACTCTGAAGAACCCCTGGACGCGGATGAACAACCCACAGCCGAGGATGAGGCTGTGACGGAGGAATCGCCCATCTCCGAAGAAACCTCCCCAGAGATGCCGGTTGAAACAGCCACCCCCCCGCCCGCAACTGAGGAAACCACCGCCACTCCGGAAGCCCCAATGATGGAAGAGGAGCCTCCACTGGATGCACCAACCGATACGGTTGAGCAAGTGGTGTCCGACCTGGCGGAAGCCGGCCTGGCGCTGGGTGATGCCGATGGCAACCCCATGCCGCTGGCCAGCGAAGAAACCGAACAGGCAATTTTGATCCCAGACCCGTGGTACGTTTCCGGCAGGATCACATACCGCTTCGTTGGAGACTGCACGGATTATTTGGGCGTCCCCAATACTGTGTGCACCGAGATTACCACCGGCAACCCCATTCAATCTGCCATTGATGACATGCTTGCCAACAACCGCCTGCCCAATGACCGCCTGATCCATGTGGAAAAAGGCGATTTCACCGGCAATGTGGTGCTGGACGCCACCGCGCCGGGGGCAAACATCCTGGGTGGGTTGCGCGGCATTGTGGGCAATGGCATTGAAAACGTTGACCCGCAGGATAACTCCACCGTCACCGGCACTTTCAGCTTTAGCGGCCTGCGCGAAGGCTTTACACTCAAAGGGTTCATCATTGCCCCCACCAGCGGTTCGACCGCTGTCCTGTTTGATGGCAATGTCGGAACCATCACCCTGATGGATCTGTGGGTGACCAATACTGCCGGTGACGGCATTAAAGTGGTCAACCACAGCGGCAACGTCAACGTCACCCGGGTTTCAGCCAAGGGTAACAACGGCGAAGGCCTGTGGATCGATAACACCGTACGCTCCTCACCGGTCACCATTATTGACAGCGAAGTGGACGGCAACGGCAACAGCGGCGCCACCCCCGATGGGGCCGCCCTGACCATCCGTTCCACCGGTTCTGTCACGTTAAACGGCGTATCAGCCAGCAAAAACCTGGCAACCGGCGCCAGCATCCAGACCTCCTCAAGCGTGGCGGTGCGCAATTCAGTCTTCTCGCAGAATACGCACCCTGCGGCTGGTCACGGAGCGGGTCTGGTGTTTACGCCCGATTCCAATGGCCCTGTGGTGCTGGATAACCTGACCGTGCACGACAACGAGGAAACCGGCATCAGCGTTGCCACCCACGGAGCAACCGTGGTGGCATCCAATCTGCTGGTGCAGGATAACGGCGCGGGCATGTTGATTGACACCTGCGCCTTTAACGGCACCGCCTGTGACACCCGCGGTACGGGCCATGTAACCCTGACCAATCTTTTTGTCACCGGCAACAATGGCGCTGGAATTGACGTGATTGCACGCGGAAACATCACCCTTAACAACATCATGTCAGACTCCAATGGTTATGGCGCACACCTCAGCAACATCAACTCTCCTGCCCCGGCAAATGTGACCGTCAATAACAGCACCTTTTCGTATAATGGCGGCGCCGGGTTGGAGGTGGACACCCGCGGTACGGTGATGCTTTATGCCACAGAAGCCTATAACAATACAGGCGCCGGAACCGATATTGACAACTCCACTGGCAAAGCCACCGTCACCATCAAACCAGCCAACGGGTTGTTCGCGCGCTTTAATGCCAACGGCGGCACGGGTGTCCTCATCCGCAGCAGCGGAACGGTCTACCTGCTCAATTTGGAAGTCAATGACAACGACGCAGGTGGCGTGGATGTTCGCAACGACTTTGCCGGTCTGGCATCCGGTGTGACGCTTTCGAACGTGAGCGCCGTCAACAACACCGGCGGGCTGGGGATCAACGTGATCACCATGGGCAATATCGGACTGGCCCTGATCACCGCCTCAGGGAATAGCGGCGGCGCCAGTCTGGATAATGCAGCGGCCATCAAGGCTCTCGGGGTCAGCATCATCCGCAGCCTGTTTTACAACAACGGCGGAACCGGGTTGAATGTACTCACCAAGGGCGCCATCACGTTGAACACCGTTGACGCCACGTTTAACGTGGGGGCAAATTCATCTGGTGCGGTGCTGGATAACACCGCCGGAACGCAGGGAGTGAACATCCTGGCTTCGTACGGGCGGAACTATTTTGATCAAAATGACCACACCGGTTTGTGGATCAAGACCAACGGCAAAATTTCCATCACCAAAATCTCTGCTTCTGACAATAATACCTTTGGAGCACGGGTGATCGCCAATACCGGCAGCGCCAACAACTCTTTCTACATGATCGACGCCACCATCTACGACAATCTCGGTCCGGGGTTGGAAGTGCAAAACCGGGGTTCCATCTTGATTCGTTACTCGGATGTGGACAATAATGCAGGGGGCATCATCCTCAACAACTGCCAGTCCGATGGCACGGCCTGCCTGGGCAACGGCGGGGTCACCATTACTGGAACCCGTACCATACGCAACACATTCTCCTACAATGATGGCGGGCTGGTGGTGACCACACGCGGAGCCATTTCCATCACGGACATGAACATCAATGGCATGGGGACAACCGGCGTGAACAATAACGGCAACGCCTATCTGGACAACTGCCATTACAACATCACAAGCGGCATGTGCGAGGCAACCTACATTTACAGCGTTTCCCTCACCAACGTCACCCTGGACGGGAACGATGGCAATGCCGGCAGCGGCCCGGTGGGCACCGCCCTGTTTGTTCGCACCAACGGCTCCATTGTGCTCAACAATGTGGAAGCCAGCCACGCCCAAAATACCGGCGCCGACCTGGACAACAGCTCGTCCACCTCACGCGTTGGCGTCACCCTGGTGAACAGCAAGTTCAATTACAACAATGGGCATGGCGCAAAAATTCGCTCCCGCTATTACATCTCGGTGCGCGGTGGAGAGACTGCCTATAACCTCAACAATGGTCTGGATCTGAGCAATGCCATTGATACCGCTAATATAAGAATTGATCTACGCGACCTGACCACTCACCACAACGGCGGAAATGGCGTGGAAGCGGTAAGCAATAACTCCGTCAACAGCTACAACAATATTGCCCACAGCAACAACGGCATTGGGTTCTTACTCACCAGCAACAACACCGCTGTCACTGTCTCGAGGGGCAAGAGCTACCTGAATGCATCGGGCGGTTTGCAGATAACCGCACACGGCACAATCAACATCAGCTTGATTCATGCCAATGGCAATGGCGGATATGGCATCCTGGCCGCCAACAACTTTGGTACGCTCACTTCACCCGTCTACCTCACCTCGGTGATCGCCGATGGCAATAACGGCAACGGTGTCACCGTGACCACTTTTGGCTCAATCGTTGCAAAAACGCTGCAGACCTCGGGCAATGGCAATTATGGCGCCAACCTGAGCAATGAAGGTGGGTATACAAGGGCATCCATTGTGGTGACTTCGGGAAGCATTAACAATCTATTCAACAACAATTCCAACAACGGGCTCAACATCCGTGCGGTCAATGGCGCTTCAATCAGCCGGGTGATCGCTGATAACAACGGCAACCGCGGCATCAGCGTATTCTCTGACAAAAGCACCGTCTCCATCAGCGCTGCCACCCTGCGCAGCAACAACGGCGACGGCGTGAATGTGGAAACCGTTGGCGCGATCATCCTGTCGGTGGTCAACAGTCTGAGCAATGGCCGCAATGTCGGCGGCGATGGTTCCAGCGGTGCGGTGCTCATCTCGCACGAATATGACATCAGCGTCTCCAACAGCAATTTTGTCGGCAACGGCAACTACGGTCTGTTCACCATGACCGAGGACGGCTCATCACCCAATAACCACCGGTTGCGGCTGTACAACACCCGCTACTACGGCAACCGTCTGGATGCCGGAACCAATGCCAGCAACCTGGCTTACAACGGGCTGATCTCCATACGCTAAACACACCCGTTTGAACCAAATCAAAACACGGCTCATCCGCTGAGGATGAGCTGTGTTTTTTCCGGTGCTTTTGTCTTCCGCGGCAGGGTTTGCCTGCGGTTCATGTTCCGGTAATCTGTCGCTCCACGCCGACCGGTGTTAGAACAGGCTGCGCAGGATCAGCAGAAAACCAAAGATAAGCAGCGGTATACCAATAAATGATGTAACAATCAGTACCGTTAACACCACACCCACGATCATGAACACCAGACCAATAATCGCGCCGGTCAAACGTCCGGTCAACTCCAGAATCATGGCAAGCAAGCGCCAGAGCGCCCAGAAGGGCCACAGAAACCAGGGAACTCGTTGTTTTTTATCGTTCATTTTTGCCTCCACAACTATATACGCAATGCCCATCAAAAAGTCGCATGAACCAGCCCACGCCCACCCCGACCATAGATAATCTGAGGGTGAAAACCCCGCTCAGGAATAAAATGTGATGATAGAATTTCTTCTGGAGGGAACGATGATTACAAAGCAATGGTCTGTCAAACGGCCGCCTCTGATGGTGGTCTTTCTTTTTGTCGCAGCCGTCATGCTGCTGGCGCTCACCGGCTGTGCTGCCACTGAGGAACCCGAACTTCAGGGTGGGTATCTCACCGGCGCAACACTCAACAAGGATGAATCAGGGTCTGACCAAATCTTCAGCGTGCCAGCCGCCCAAACCGGCGACATGATCGGGGTGGACCTGCGCGGCACGCTGATCAGCGGCGAGATGGGTGTACGCTTGATGGGCCCGGAGGGCGAAGTCTGGACGCAAACATCCAGCAATCCCGGACCCTTTGTCATCACCAACAACTTCGCTGTGGGAACACCCGGCGACTATTCGGTGCAGATCGTGTGGGAAGCCGGTGTAAACGCCACTTACAACCTCACCTGGCGGCCTGAGGAGATCGTCCCGCCCAGCGTATCGCCCGTTGCCTTCCTTCAGGGTATCGGCATGATCCTCGTTGCGGGCGGCTTCATCACCTATGCAGCCATCAAACGCCTGGGTTGGGGCTATCTGCTGTTTGGCGCGGCGGCATGGGTGATCACGGTGGCGCTTAAGTTCGCCTGGGCCATCGCCTTCAACGGCCCCATCTACAACGCCATTATCGCCACCTTCCCCAACTTTTTTGGCGATCTGCTTTCCTACCTGTACGTCGGCTCACTGACCGGTTTCACCGAGGTGTTGATCACCTGGCTGGTGCTGCGCTACACCAAACTGGGCCGGGTAAGCTGGAAAAAGGTACTGGCATTTGGCATCGGGTTTGGCGCTGTGGAAGCCCTGCTGCTTGGCTTCAGCCCGCTGGCCTCGGTGATCGCCGCCATCGCCAGCCCCGGCGCGCTGCCGCTGCAGACGCTGGAGATGATCGCGCAGCTCAACAACCCGCTGTGGTCATTGATCGGCCCATTTGAACGCTTCTTCACCGTGTGGATCCACATCTTTTGCAACGTGCTGCTGTTCTACGGCGTGGCAACCCGCAAACCCGGATACTTCTGGGCAGCGTTTGCCTACAAAACCGTGCTGGATGCCGTTGCAGGTTATGCCCAGCTCGAAGGCATCACCGCGTCGCTGACCGCCATCTGGATCATCGAAGCCATTGTGGCTGTGATGGGCGGTCTGGGCTGGTATCTGACCTATAAATGGGCAGGCCCCACCTACCCGGAACCCACCTTGCCCCCGCCGGCTCTCGCCGCCGAAAGCAGCGACCCGGTCTGAACCCATCATTAACCAAACACACCCCCGCCAAAAACGGGGGTGTGTTTCTTCTGGAACCATTCTAGCTGCCAAGCCCCTTAAGCAGCGCCCCCACTCCATACGCCACAGCCGCCGCCAGCCCGCCCACTGCCAGCATCTCAAACCCCGAACGAAGCGCATTGCGCTGGGTGACAAACACCTTGGACGCCCCCAGCCCGAACAATGCCAGACCCGACAGTCCGGTGGAAACGTAAAAAGCGGTTTGTTGATCAAGCGAGAAGGGGAACATCAGATCCGCCAGATACACCAGCAGCGGAACCGCTCCTGCGATCAGAAACGAGCCAAAGGTGGTCAACGCTTCAAGGATCGGTTTGCTGTTGGACGGCAGCAAATTTAACTCCTCAACCATCATCGCGTCCACCCAGCGTTTGGGATCGCGTGATTTGATCTCCACCAGCGCGGCTGCGTCTTCATCGGGGTAACCCTGCGCACGATACAACTCAAACAACTCAACGCGTTCACCCTCAGGGAAGTGTTCCACCTCCCAGTTTTCGCGCTCCCGTTCGCGCTCATAAAATTCCTGATCACTTTTTGCCGAAAGGAATGCCCCGGTTGCCATCGAGAAGCCATCACCAAACAGATTGGCAAGCCCCAGAATGAGGATGATGCCAGCCGGCAGTTCAGCACCCGCCACGCCGGAGACCACCGCGAAGGTGGTGATGATTCCGTCCAGCCCGCCGTACACCATGCTGCCCAGATATTCCGATCCACCCCCGCCGTGTTCCTCACGGGAAGCGTGTGCCAGTGACGCCGCAATGCGCGCCGGATCATGCGCCTCCGCCGATAAGCGTGCATCTTTCCGCTTGAACCCCTGACGGGCATCCTCCAGACGTTTGGAGATTCCCATGAATGCACCTCAATTTAATATTTCCCGGCGTGGCTAAAAACATCCACCCCCTGGATGGATCAATTGTACATCACCGCTGATATTAATGGCGGCTGGCGGCCTTTTCTTCCAGTTCCCCCACCACATTTCTTAGTTCTTCAAGCAGCGGGTGCGACACCCCTGCCAAGGAGAGTGCATCCACCAGCGAGCGTTGATACCACAGCGTGCCATCACGCCCGCCGTTAAACCGCGCCCACATGGCCTCCCCCTGTTGTTCATAGTCACGCAGCAGAGCACGCGCATTGTGCACCTTGTCTGCCAGGGCAACCAGCAGTGACCGTTCGGATAGCGAACCGAGGTGAACCAGATATTGTTCCTTACGTTCACGCCACGGCGGCTTGGGGCTGGTAAATGAGTCGGAACAATCGGCGACGATGGCAGCCACACCTTCACCAAAACGCTCCCGGATGATCGCCAGCGTCTCATAGCCGCCCTGGTCTTCAACCGCGTCATGCAGCAACGCTGCAATTGCCTGGTCTTCATCACCGCCGTACTCAAGGGTGATGGCAGACACAGCCATCAGGTGGCTGATATAGGGCAAAGGCGAGCCTTTGCGGGTTTGATTCTGGTGCAGATTAAATGCAAGGGAAAAAGCTTCGTGATAGCGCGAGGTTAATTGTGTCATGAAACATCCATGGGATTTGGGATAACCAACCCAGTCAGTATACCTTACCCGCTTCATTCCGGTTGTCAAACTGCCAGAGATTATCTGCTGGTTTGTCGCCATGATGGGCGGTTGCAATACTCAGCAAGGTTTTTAAAGAAAAAAGGCGGGTCGCATGCCGCGCCTGTAAACTTGCCATGAATTTTTTTTTACGGATTTTGCAGGGTTTGACCAGGGGTAATGG
>DAOUGC010000084.1:0-5184 GCA_034429695.1 Levilinea sp. | reverse complement strand
GTGGCGTGCATCGAACGCAGCAGATCGCGCAAATGATCGGGCACGGCGCGCAACCCAACCACGGTGTTGACCAGCACCGGAAAAAACACGATCAGGGCGCAGATCAGCACCTTGGAGAACATGCCCGGTCCAAACCAGATCACCAGCAGCGGGGCGATGGCCACCACCGGAACAGCCTGACTGGCAACCAGGTAGGGCGAAACCAGGCGCTCCAGGCGTGGAAAACGCGCCAGCAGATAACCCAGCACGGTGGCAAGCAGGCTGCCGGCCGCCAGCCCCAGCAACACCTCGGTGAGGGTCACAGCGGTATGGCGCAGCAGCGAGCCGTCCGCCAGTGCACGCCAAAAACGTTCAGCCACCATCAGCGGTGAAGGCAGGATGAAAGCCGGTTGATCCAGCACCCACACCGCCGCCTGCCATGCCAGCAGACCCAGCACAATGGAAGCCGGCACGATCCAGCGCCCGCCGCGTCTGGCTACGGGGTGGGCTTCAGCCGGTGTGGGCTGCGTCAGATTGTGCTGCGGGGCATTCATGCTCCTGCCTGTCCTTAAAAAGAAATCACCCTGAACACAACGGTTCAGGGCATCCGCATGGGCGCTTGATACAGCGCATCCTTCTTTCATCCGGACTGTACCGTCGACCCCGGAATTGCGCCGGGTCATGCAACCGAAGCTGCTCGTGGGTTATCACCACCGGTCGGGAATGAGCCGCTTGCACGGCTGCCACCCTGCCCTGAAGGATTGTGTACTCTTGCACAAAGTATATCCCTGCCGTTCGGCGGTGTCAATGGAGTGATAAAAGAACGGCGCGGGATCCTCTCCGCGCCGTTACTGCCGGTTATTCACAGATCTCATCCGGCAGGGGATGAGCCTGCTCCGTGCTGTCAGGGCTTGCCTGCCGCCTGCCCAGCATCTCTTCCAGGTGGTGCAGGCGGAGCTGGGTTTCCTCATCGGCGTTGTTACGCGCGATCAAATGCTTTTCCAAAAATTTCAACTGGTCATAAATGCGCACCATGTCGTGCACATATTCCTCCTTGCTGATGGTGCGCTCAGCCAACTGGGAACGCAGGCGGTTGAGATCCATCTCAAGGGTGGTTAATTCCTGATGCAACTGACGCAGCTTGCGCTCCCATTCATACTGAATACGCCTGTACTCGGCGGGCGGCACAGCCATGTGAACCAGCGGTCGTTTGGCCTCTTCCACAGGTTCGCGCGCTTTCTGCGCCTTCTGGTAAAAGTAATTGGCAAACCCCATAATCACCACCAGACCAATCACTCCCACACCAAACAGGATAACCGCCAGAAAGGCTTTATAGCCCAGGTCAAGGCGATCTTCGTGCGCCTCATCGCTGGGTACAATCATCACCACCGGCTGGGCATTGTCATTCGACTGCGGTACGGGGGTGCTCAAGACATCCGGAGTGCGTTGCCCAACGGGCTCCGGGAGATAGGGGGCGAGGTACATTGCCCCAACAATCGCCGCCAGCACAATGGCGATCAGACACAACCAAAACACCCATTTGAAATCAACGGAGTTTCCCATGGCTCCCTCCCTTCCGCCCCGGCACATCCGGAGCTTTGTCCACAGGGCCTCCCAATCGCTTCCCCCTGTATTCAGTATTACAGATCTGTGAGGCGCTTTCCGGTGATTATCCGTGGATCGCCCCCTCAAAGAGTGGGAAAACGCCTTTGATCAGGTGCAAGAAAAGAACCACCATGCGATTCTTTCGCATGGTGGATGGACGAATCCGGAATGTGATTGGTTCCGGAGATCAGCTTAATGACTGTTCCAGATCCTCAATGATGTCGCCGGCGTTTTCAATGCCAACCGACAGGCGTACCAGGCCGTCTGACAGGCCAATGGCGCGGCGGTCTTCCGCGCTGATGCCAGAGTGGGTCATGCTGGCGGGGTGCTGGATCAGCGAGTCAACATCACCCAGCGAAACAGCCAGCGAGCAAAGTTTGACGCGCTCCATCATGCGCACACCAGCGTCCAGACCGCCTTTAAGCTCAAACGCAATCATGCCGCCGTAGCACGGGCAGCCCGATGCCGACATCTGCCGGGTGGCCAGCTCGTGCTGCGGGTTGCTTTTGAGCCCGGGGTAATAAACCTGCGATATGGCCGGGTGTTTCTCCAGATATTCGGCCACTTCCATGCCGTTTTCGCAATGGCGCTGCATGCGGAGTTCAAATGTACGCAAACCAATGTTGGTCAGCCAGGCTTCAAACGGCGCAGCGTTGCCACCCATGGTCTTGAGCATGGCATGCAGTTTGGTGCGCACCCAGTCAACATGATTCGAAACCACAGCGCCGCCCACCACCAGCCCATGGCCCGAAAGATATTTGGTGGTGGAGTGGATCACCACGTCTGCGCCCAGGGTCAACGGACGCTGGGCGTAAGGTGTGGCAAAGGTATTGTCCACCATCAACCATGCGTTGTGGCGGTGAATGATCTCAGCCGAGGCTTTCAAGTCCACCAGGGTCATGGTGGGGTTGGCAGGCGATTCAGCGTATGCCAGAACGGCATCCGGGTGGGCGGCAAAGGCTTTCTCCCACTCTTCGGGGGTGGGGCTGTGGACAAACACCACATTCAGGCCCCACTGGGGAGCATAAGATTTAAGAAAACCGTAGGTGGCGCCGTACAGGCTGTCCTGGGCAATGATGGTCTGTCCGGGTTTTACACAAGCGAGTATGGCCGATGTGATGGCCGCCATGCCAGAGGAAAAAACATGCCCGCCCACCACATCTTCCAGGGCTTTTTCCGGCTGGGCGCGCAGCAGGTCAACTCCTTCCAGGCAGGCAATCTTGCCGGCGATCTGGTCGGTATTGGGGTTGTTGATGCGGGTATAGATGTAGCCATCGCTTTCACCCTTGAAGGCAGCGGCTCCCTGCGCCACATCCTCAAAGTCAAAGGTCGATGTCTGGTAAATGGGTGTGACGTGCGCACCATGAGGGTTGTGACCCTCTTTCATATGATTGACCAGGGTACTCAGACCATGTTTGTGCGGCTTGCAGGCCATGTTTCCTCCATGCAGTGATTTTTCTTCCACTTATATTGTATGCTGATATAATCATTTTGTCCCATGACATCCTACCGTTTTCCCAACGAAACCATCATTTTTTGGGCCACCATGTTGCTGCTGCTGGGTGTGCTGGCAGTGGCAGCAGGGGTTTCGGCCTGCATTGCCCCGTTGATCGTGGCCGGTATGCTGGTGTTGTCGTTCTACATGAACAAGCAGCACCACCAATCGCTATTGCGCGAAGGCAAGCAGGTGGACACCGTTAATTCTCCGCGGCTGAATGCCATTGCGCAGCAGTGTGTGCGCCGACTGCGCTCGCCGCGCGTTGAATTTTTTGTAATTCCCTCCCGGCAGATGAACGCCTACACCTTTGGGCTGTCCGAGCCAAACGCCGTGGTGCTGTTTGACTGCCTGTTTAACTACATGGATGAAGATGAGCTGCGCTTCATCATCGGGCACGAACTGGGCCATGTCTCGCTGGGCCATTCATGGTTGAACACCCTGCTGGGCGGCATGGCAGGTGTGCCTGTCTCGCTGGAAGCAGCGGTGATCCTCACCCTGGCGTTTCGCGGCTGGAACCGCGCCTGTGAATTCTCATGCGACCGCGCCGGTCTGCTGGCCTGCGGCAGTGTGGATAAAGCCATCAGCGCGCTGATCAAGCTGCAGGCAAGAGACGCCGACACCCCACAGGAACTGGATGCTGCATTGCGCCAGATCGACGCTGAGGACGACAACATTGGCAATGTGCTCGCCAACACCCTGTCCACCCATCCAATGCTGATCAAACGCATCAATGAGCTGCGCTCATGGGCTGCCACCGAGCAGTACCGCCGCCTGCAGGCACAGGCCTTCTCCAACGCTGGATAACACAATCATTGGTTAACCGGGGTGGGCCATGTTGAGACCCGCCCACTCCACCCCGTTGCCCGACCCTCCAATCTTTGATAAAATCAATCATATATAAGTGTTGGAGGGAAATCATGGCTTATCTGCAACTGAGCAAGGTCATTTACCGACTGCCGCGTACCGAGGCGGGTGTTCGTTTTTACGCCGCGCTGGCTGGTTTCTTAAAAACTGATGTCAACAGTGCTTCCAATCCTGGCGAGGTGGCGGTCAACCCGCTGCACCCACCCCGCGCTCAACCCTCAACCCAGTTTGAACTGGCCGACGTCACCGTCCCCACAGTATGGTTTGAGACGGACGCACCCATCCATCTGGACGCCGGCGGGCTGCGCCTGATGAACCACTCGTCGCCGAACGCCCGTGTCGCGGACATGATGGAGCCAAATGTGCAACATGCGCACGATCACGTTCCATCCGATCTGCAACTCGAGATGTTCTCCGGCCTGCTGGAGCGCGTGGGAGAGCACCTGTTGCGCGTCGATCACACCGGCATTCTGCTGCCCGAGGCAACGGTTAACGCCGTTGAATGGCAGGCATTGATCGGCACACTGTCCGGAGTCACCTGCATGTTCACCTCACCCAATGAGCTGCGCGCCTTTTTCATCCTGCCGTGCACCGGTGTTGAACTGGAGGGAGGCATTCGCCAGTTCCCACCCGGGCGCGCCCCCAAGCTGGAACTTGCCCGCGCAGATATACCCCAACCGATCATTCACATTCAAATGGACACCGACCTTTCCGCAACCGATCTCGAGCAGCGCCTGCAAGGGTTGAATATGGAGTACCGTCCCGGCACCCCGGATCTGATCAGTATTCACCTGCCGGGTGGTTGGGATGGGTTGAACATCCGCCTGGATCTGGCTTATGAACGGGAGGCGGGTTCCTCAGACTGGGCCACCGGCGAATGGTTGCATCAACACGGGTTCCGCTACACCGCCTGAACGCCGCGCACGGGCTGCAAGATGGGTTGATCTGTCGCCGTTTTTTAACACAAATGACAAACAGCGGGACGCTTTTTGCAGGACGGATTCTATTTTGAACCCACCGTTTGATGCAATAATCGCAAAACGCCAGCCGTGGGGTGGGTTCGCTTTTGAACCCACCGGTTGATGCAATAATCGCAAAACGCCAGCTGTAGCAACTGTGTTAAAAGTCAAGCAGGAAGCGGTTGTTTTTGGGTGGTGAAATTCGGGTTCCAGGTGGTCTGGTGAGCCACCATCGAATTGAGAATCGTTAACAATTTCCGCATACAGGCTGTCATTGCA
>DAOUGC010000083.1:0-6466 GCA_034429695.1 Levilinea sp. | reverse complement strand
AATGATTTCCCGGCTGAAGCCTTTGACCAATGGGCGGCTGAGTACGATGGCGAAGTCGCGCAGGAGGCGGGGTTTCCATTTACCGGTTACCGCACCGTGCTGCAACGCACCTTTGAACTGGCGCAGCCCTCGCGCGGTGAACGTGTGCTGGACCTTGGCGCCGGTACAGGACAGTTGAGCGCCCTGTTTGACGATGCCGGTTGCCGTGTCACCGGAACGGACTTCGCCGCCTCCATGCTGGTTATCGCCCGGCAGCGGCTGCCCGAGGCTGAGTTCATCCTCGCCGACCTGCGCGATGGCTGGCCTGTTGAATTAAGCCAGCCCTTCCACTGCGCTGTATCGGCTTATGTGTTCCACCATTTCCCGTTGAACCAAAAAATTGACCTGCTGCTCGAAATCCGGCGGCATATCATGCCGGGCGGGCGCATGGTCATCGCCGATCTGTCCTTCCCCTCGCGGGTGGAACTGGATGCGCTGCGTGCTGCCCTGGCGGATGAATGGGAGGAGGAGCACTTCTGGGTGGCAGATGAAGCCATTGCAGCCATGAACGCTGCCGGACTCGGCGTGCGTTACGAGCAGATCACCCCGTTTACCGGCATTTATTTTATGAATGTTCCCCCCGCAGGTTGATGATCATCTCCCTGAGATAACGGAGCCGAAATGAAAGAATGGATCACCGGACGCAATCCGGTTTATGAAGTGCTGCAGGCCAGACGCCGGCATGTTTTTCGGTTGTGGGTGGCGCGTGGTGTGGAGGAAAAGGGCCGCCTGCGGGACATTTTGCGTCTGGGTGCGCAGCGCAAGCTGGCCATCGAGAGCGTTGATCGCCGTCAGTTGGACCCGCTGGGGGAGAACCATCAGGGTGTGGCGCTTGAGACCAGCGCTTACCCGTATTCTGCACTGGTGGACATCCTCGACCTGGCTGAAAAACGCCAGCAACCGCCGTTTGTGCTGGTGCTGGACGTGATCCAGAACCCGCAAAACCTTGGTACACTGCTGCGCACCGCCGAGGCGGTGGGCGTGCACGGAGTGCTCATCCCGCTGCGCCGCGCCGCCGAGGTGACCCCAGCGGTGGTGAGTGCATCCGCTGGCGCCAGCGAGCACATGCTGGTGGCGCAGATCAACCTGGCGCAGGCCATCAACGAACTCAAGGAAGCCGGGGCATGGGTGGTCGGGCTGGAAGGCAGCCCCCAGGCCCAGCCGGTGGAACAGGTGCGTCTGGACGGCGCACTGGCACTGGTGGTGGGCAGCGAGGGTGAAGGCATGCGCGACCTGGTGAGAAAATCCTGCGACGTGCTGGTGCGCCTGCCCATGCAGGGACGGGTGGAATCATTGAACGCTGCAGTGGCTGGCTCGGTGGTGCTTTACCTGGCGTTGCAGGCGCGCATCAACCGTACAAAAGTGTAAAGCGTTTCCACCCGCAGTTAGGAAATTGATAGGGCCCTCCCACAGGCTGCTTGCTAGAATGGATCCACTGCTGTAAATCATTAATGGGAGGGTTTTCCATGGAAGACAAGGTTTACTTCACCACATACAACGGCAAGAGAATATTGATTGAGGATTTCACCCACCTCAAACCAGGACCCGAATTCACCAACCGGATTGAATTCGCCCGCAATCTAATTGCCAGTCAGCCGCAAAACTCGGTGCTGGCGGTGTTCGATGCCACCGGCGTGATGTTCAACAGTGAAATTCTGAACGCCATGAAGGAATTCACCAAAGCCAACACACCTTACATCAAGGCTTCCTGTGTGGTGGGTGTCAGTGGCATGTTACAGGTGGGCATGACAGCCGTCTCCAAGTTCTCGGGGCGCAACTTTGTCAGTTTTCAGACCCGTGAACAGGCGCTGGAATGGTTGTGTAATCAGTAGAACGCCGATTAAAGACAATTTAGAATTAAAAAGAATGGCATGAATTTCGGGATGAAGTTCGTGCCTTTTGTGTTAAGCTTTAATAAAACGGAGGAAAACCATGCGGGTGCTGATTGGGCTTGAAAATGGAATTGAGGGTCGCTCGCTTGCCTGGGCACTGGAACATCCCGGTTGTTTTGCCTACGGCGCCGACGGTCCATCAGCGGTGATCGCCATGGGGCAGGCCATCCCCGATTATATTGCGTGGATGCAGGCACACACCCGCGAGCCGTGGTTCCAACCGGCGGGCATTGACATCCGTCTGGAGGATACCTGGCAGTGTTATCACGTCGGCGACGACCTGCAGCCGCTGGAAAGCCAGGACGGCATTGAAATCAATGCATGGTTCCACCGTGACTGGTTGCCCCTGACCGCTGAGGATGTTCGCCGGGATGAATTGCTGCTGGGCTGGGCGCGCCAGGATCTGCTGGCGCTGGTATCCGGGTTGCGCGGTGATAAACTGGATATCAAGCTGGAAGGACAGCGCTGGTCGATACGCGGCATCCTCAGGCACATTGCCCGCGCCGAGTGGTGGTATCTGGACCGATTGGGCATGGCGGGCGGCCCGCGCGAAGCGCTGCCGGAGGATGTGTTTGAGGCATTGCCAGTGGTGCGTCAACGGCTGATCGCAAGCCTGCCGGACCTGGTGGGAAGCACCCAGGTGGTGGGCACGGGTGGCGAGTTCTGGTCACCGCGGAAGGTGGTGCGCCGCGCCATCTGGCACGAGCTGGACCACATCCGGCATATTATTCAGTTGTTGTAAGAAAGTAGGAAGTAGGTGGTAGGAAGTAGGACGTGATCTTTTATGCATCTGTTCCAACTAAATGGAGAAAACTGGATAGAATCCAGGTATGGAAACAAAAGAAAATGCTACGCTGGAACAAATCGAGACCTTTCTCAAAACGGCGATCGAACAATTAGAGCCCATCCACAGCGACCCGTATGGACGCGGACGACCACGGGTGCTCCCGGCCATGTGTTTGTGGGCGGGCGTTTTGGTGTGTGTTACGCGGCTGGAATAATGGTAGGGTGGGCTGATGCTTTCTCAGCCCACCGAACGTGTGCGGTAAATAACGGTGGGCGGGAAGACGCCGCGCCAGCGAAGCTGGCGACCCACCCCACCTTTTTCAACTTGGACTAATTAGTTGGAACAGATGATCTTTTATGTCCACCAAACAGGTAGGGTGGTCCGCTTTTGGACTCACCATTTTTTCCAGGTAATGGATAAATTGGTGGGTCGGAAAAGCACCGACCCACCCTACGTATGGTTGCTTTTCATACGTGTCGTTCGTTATCTCGTGCAATTCGTGTTAAAAACCGTTCATCTGCTATACCCCACACCTGTTTGGTGGGTGTAGGGTGGGTCCGCTTTTGGACCCACCGTTTTTTCCGGAAAATGCCAAACCGTATGGGTAATGTTCCTTACGGCTGCCAGTTGGGACTGGTTGCCCCATCAAGCACCGCACCCACCTTCAACGGCGTGCCGCCGGCAGCCAGGAGAATATACAAACCATCATCGCGCACATATACGATCCAATCGCCGGGGTTGCTCCAGGCGGGCTGGGTCTCGTTAATGCCGGTGGTGTTGGTCAGGTTGGTCCAACCCGGCAGGTTGTCTGTGGACGTTTTGAAAATATCCCATTGTCCGCCAACCTGGCGGGCAAACACCAGCCAGTTGCCGGAACGGTGCGGGCTGGCTTCCTTTTCATCACTCACAAACAGGGTGGCTGGCGTGGGTAACGGCAACGGGGCTGAACCTGTCCACGGCACGGTGTAAATGTCAGCATGGGTGGCATCCGGCGCGCGCACATACATGATGCGTCCATTGTCGTACCAGTCCGGCTCATACTCCTCGCCGCTCGCGCCGTCGGTGAGCTGCGCGGCAGTTCCCCCGGCAGCCGGCATCACCATGATCACCGGTGTGCCCCCGCTGGGCTGGCTGCGAAAGACAATCCATGCCCCGTCCGGTGACCATGCCGGTTGATCATTCACCGCTGCGGGCTGACCCGCCAGCAGCGCAGATGAATTCGCGGCAACGTCGTAAATCCACAATTGCGGCAGCACACCGTCATTCAGGGTAAACACCAGCTTTTGCCCGTCCGGCGACCAGTCACCCATGTTTTCGAGCACCGGGCTGGGCGCATTGACCAGCCACGCCTGGCCCGAGCCGTCCGGCAGCACCCTGCCCAGATCACCATTTTGGGTGTAAGCAATGGGTTTGACCGGTGCGGTGGGCGTAAAAGTGGGTGTGGCGGCGGGAGGCAGCGCGGTGAGGATCTCAGCCAGCCGGGTCAGCGTGGGCGGCAGTGCGGTGAAGGTTCCAGCGATTTGAGTCAGGGTTGCGGCAGCCGTACCTGTGGCGGCTGCCACCTTGGTCTGCGTGCTGGCATGGGTGGCTGTGCGCGCCACCGCCTGGGTGGTTCCGGAATAATTGATGGTGGGGTAAAACAGGCGCGAGGTGCTGGTGGGCAGCACAATCGGGTTGCGCGGCCTTACCGTGGCGGCACGGAAGGTGGCGGTGTGGGTGCGGGCGGGGGTGGGCGTGCGGGATGGGTTTCCACCCACAACCGGCGTGCCGCTTTGCGTGGCAAGCGCCGTCAGCGTGCCAGCCTGCGCACCGGTCACCGGAACCCCGTCGGTGATCTCGCCTGATGCCACGGGTGAAGGCGTCTGTGGAAACCAGGTGGGGGTGGGCGTCTCGGTAAATGGAATGACCACAAAAGTCTCAGCGTTCTGGGTGACCCGGGTTGGGCGCCCCAGCAGCAGGATGGCGCTCAGTGTTGCCACGGACAGCCAGAGCAACAGCAATCCGGCCACCGCGCGGGCATTGGCGTTTGAAAAGAGGGAAAAGAGCCTTTTCTTCATGACAGCCTGACCATCCTATAAAAGGATTATACACCGCGGGCATGGCGCTTCTGTTTACAACTGACTGGCATTGTAATGGGGGTGAAGGCGGTCTGATATGACATTTATTGCGTGAAATGATGATTTTCCTCAATCCCTACAATGTTGACAAACTCACTCCGATTGTGCTATTCTTCACATGCACAAACATCCAGCGAAAGGATAAACCCATGACGTACAAGATTAACGTTGATGAATGCATCGCTTGCGGCGCTTGCGAAGCTGAGTGCCCCGAGGGCGCGATCTCCGAAAACAACGGCACCTACGTGATCGACCCCGCCAAGTGCCAGGATTGCGGCGCCTGCGCAGACGTGTGCCCCACCGGCGCGGCTGCACCCGCGTAATTTAGCACCTGAGATAAAAAGAACAGCATCGTCCTTGCGGACGCGGCTGTTCTTTTTAATTTCCATCCTCCCACAGGCGTCCATCCAGATGCCTTCCCTTAAAAATCCATACCGGGCGGGCGGTTCTGTTCTATAATGGGCGCATGAAAAAATTCATTGTTGTGGCGGGCAATATCGGGGTGGGCAAGTCCACCCTGGTTAATTTAATTTGCGAGCGGTTGGATTGCCAGCCGTTTTTCGAACCGGTGACCGAAAATCCCTATCTGGCTGATTTCTACGCCAACATGGATGCGTGGGGGTTCCACTCGCAGATCTTCTTCCTCACTCACCGCTTGCAGGTGCATTTGAGCCTGGTGAACTTCCCTGGCTCGGTGATGCAGGACCGCTGCATTTATGAGGACGCCGAGGTCTTCGCCCAGAATCTCCATCTGCAGGGTCATTTAAGCGACCGCGATTTTGCCACCTACAACGCCATGTACCACACCCTGGCTGAATTTTTGCCCCCGCCGGACCTGGTGGTGTACCTGCGCGCATCGGTGCCAACACTGCTCTCACGTATTGCACTCCGAAACCGCGACTACGAGCTGTCCATCTCCCCCGATTATCTTGCCCAGCTCAACGGGCTGTATGAAAACTGGGTGTCCAATTTCACGCTGTGCCCGGTTCTCACCGTTCCCACCGATAACCTTGACTATGTGCTGCACAGCCGCCACCTGGACCTGGTGTCGCGCAAGATCGATGAAAAATTGACCGGAAAAGAAGAAGTTGTGTTCGAACCCGACGAACTGAGCGCCTGAAATACAAACTGACTGGAACCTGTATGATCGAAACAGGATCCATCCATCAACCGCCGGACAGCCGCAGAGTTAGCGTGGTTCGACGATCAGCTTGATGGCAGTGCGCACTTTTCCGTCGATATCAACGTCCACAAACTCGGGAACGCAGACGATGGAAATACCGTCCTCGGCCAGATACCCCTTGGCCAGAACAAGCGCCTTGACCGCCTGATTGACCGCTCCAGCTCCAATTGCCTGAACCTCGGCATGTTTATGTTCTCGCATGACCCCCGCAATTGCCCCCGCCACAGCAGCAGTGCGGGAGTTTGCTTTTACTTTGATGACGTCCATTGGTCTCTCCCTTTCTCGGAGTTCGTTGGTTGCAAACATTAACGCCTGGGGGCAATCGTATTGATAAATTTGTAATTTATTAGGTAAATTGTACAAGATTAATGATGGGGAATCAAGTAGAGAAAGCGGTGGTTGTCAACACCCCTGCCCATCGCATTGCAGAAGTATAATGATGTCATCC
>DAOUGC010000082.1:0-9467 GCA_034429695.1 Levilinea sp. | reverse complement strand
CCGGCAAAGGTGTGCTGGAAAAGCTCATATGCCAGACGGGTATTTGCCACTGCGGCTTTGCCGGTGGTTTGCATGGCTTTTTCGGAAGCCGGGCTTTCGCTGCCCATGATTTTTTCCAAAAGCGGGTCAATCTTGGAGTCCAGCCGGGACACAAAAAATGATGCCACTGAAGCGATGTGGTCAATCGGGAGGTTTTTGGCGATGCGATCTTCGAGACCAGCCATGTATGCGTCCATCACCAGGGCGTAACGAGCCAGTGAGAAAATCAATGTTACGTTAACATTGATGCCCTCTGCGATGGCTGCCCGGATGGCGGGGATGCCAGCCATGGTGGCAGGGATCTTGACCATCAGATTGGGGCGATCAACGCGCTGCCATAGGCGGCGGACTTCTTCAATGGTTCCCTGGGTATCATTGGCCAGATACGGGGAGACTTCCAGACTTACATAGCCGTCACCGCCATGAGTCTGCTGGTAGAGTGGTGTAAACAGGTCGGCTGCAGCCTGGATGTCCTCCACGGCGAGCTGATAGAAGATGTCAATGGAACTCCAACCAGCCCATGCCATGGACTTCAAGGCAGCGTCATAATCATTGGTGCGGGCGATGGCATTTTGAAAAATGCTGGGGTTGGATGTAACTCCATAGATGTCCCCACGCTGAATCATGTCCGCCAACTCGCCTGATTCCAACAGGCCGCGCTGAATGTTGTCGTACCAGATTGATTGACCAAGCTCGTACAATTTCTTAATGGCGTTCATTGCTACTCCCTGATGAGTTTTCTATCACCGGATGTTACTTCCGGGAATTTTCCTCAAGCACTTTCACCTTGCCCCGCCTGCGGCAATGGCGTTCTTCATCCTGGACAGATGCTGACAGGAACGCCACCACAATCTCTTTGGCCACTTCCACCCCGATGATCCTGGCACCCATGCACAAAACATTCATGCCGTCATGTTCCACACCCTGGTGCGCTGAGTACGTGTCGTGCGAAACGCTGGCGTAAATGCTGTTCATCTTGCATGCTGCGATGGAAATGCCGATGCCCGAACCGCACAATAAAATTCCGCGCTCAGCCTTGCCCTGTTGAATGGCTATTCCCACCAGCTCGGCAAAATCAGGGTAATCCGCCGAGACCTCTTCCTTCAGGCCAAAATCGATCACCTCGTGGCCGGCAGATCGAATGGCATCGAGGACTGCATTGCGCAGGGGGAAGCCCCCATGATCACAACCAAATGCAACAATCATGAAAACTACTCCGTGGGGATGCCGAGCATCTCCCTGGCATTCTTAATAATATTGGCAATGGTAAGGTTGTACTTTTCGTACAACACCTTGTAAGGAGCACTGGCGCCAAAGGTTTCAACGCCGATGATACGCCCACGCGCACCCCCCCAGCGTTCCCAACCCATGGGAGAGCCAGCCTCCACGGCGATGCGCAGAGGAATGTTCGCCGGAAGGACCGAGTCCTGATAGGCGCGCTCCTGAAGGGCAAACAGCTCCCAACTGGGGAAGGAAACCACCCGAACGTTGAGACCCTGGGTTTCCAGTTTGGTGGCTGCTTCCATGATCAGCGAAACCTCACTACCAGAGGCCATCAAAAGAATATCGGGCTGGCCGGAACCCAGATTTTGCAGGACGTAGGCGCCCTTTGCCACGCTGGTCTCGGAACCCAGTTTGGCGCGGTCCAAGGTGGGCATGGCCTGGCGGCTGAGCGCCAGCAGGGTGGGACCGTTGCGGCGGGTGATGGCGACTTTCCAGGCTTCGCGCACTTCATTGGCGTCGCCGGGGCGCAGGACCACCAGATTGGGAATGGTGCGCAGGGCGGCGAGATGTTCAACCGGCTGGTGGGTGGGGCCATCCTCGCCGAGGCCTATGCTATCGTGGGTGAAGATCCAGATGCTGCCAAAATGCGAAAGCGCCGAGAGGCGAATGGCCGGGCGCATGTAATCTGAGAAGACCAGGAAGGTGGCGCCAAAAGGAATGACGCCGCGGTGAGCCGCCATGCCGTTGACAATGGAACCCATGGCGTGTTCACGCACGCCATAATGCATATTGCGGCCTTCAGGGGTCTCTGCCTGGAAGGATTTGCTTTCGGACATCCAGGTGTTGGTGGAAGGAGTCAGATCGGCCGAGCCGCCAAACATTTCCGGCAGGCACGCAGCCAGAGCATTCAGCACCTTGCCAGAGGCCTGGCGGGTGGCCATGCCTTTGGGATCGGCAGGGAAAACGGGCAGACTTTCATCCCAACCTTCGGGCAGGATGCCCGCCATGCGGCGTTGAAATTCGGCAGCCAGTTGCGGGTGAGCTTTGGCATATTCAGCAAAGAGATCATTCCATTCGGTCTCGAGCCGCGCGCCGCGGTCAACAGATTTGCGGAAGAACTGCAGCGCCTTATCGGGAATATGGAAACGCGGTTCCCTGGGCCAGCCGAGATTATCCTTGGCTGCGTTTAATTCATCCTCACCGGCGGGTTCGCCATGCGCCTTGCTGGTGCCCTGTTTATTGGGCAAGCCAAACCCAATGATCGTCCGGCAGATGATTAATGAGGGGCGGGGGTCCTTGCGGGCGGCTTTTATGGCATGGTCAATGGCGGCAATGTCGTTGCCATCCTCCACCATAAGGACATGCCAGCCGTAAGCCTTGAAGCGGGCGGCGCGATCTTCGGTAAAGGCAAGCTCGGTTGAGCCGTCAATGGAGATGCGATTATCGTCATAGAAGTAAATGAGCTTGCCCAGACGAAGGTGACCGGCGAGCGAGGCAGCTTCGGCGGTGACGCCTTCCATCAGGTCACCGTCGGTCACAATGGCATAAATATAGTGATCAACGATGTCAAAGCCAGGGCGGTTGAAGGTGGCTGCCAGATGAGCTTCGGCGATCGCCATGCCAACGCCATTGGCAAAACCCTGACCCAGCGGGCCGGTGGTGGTTTCCACGCCGGGTGTCAAGCCATATTCAGGATGACCCGGTGTCAGGCTGCCAAACTGGCGAAAACGGCGCAGTTCTTCAAGAGGAAGATCATACCCGGTGAGGTGCAGCATGGAATAGAGCAACATGGAGCCATGCCCACCTGAAAGGATGAACCGGTCGCGATTAACCCAGCCGGGATTTTTTGGATTGAAGCGCAGGTGTTTGGTAAAAATGGTGAAAGCAACGGCGGCATCGCCCATGGGCAGTCCCGGGTGGCCGGAGTTTGCCTGTTGGACACCGTCGGCAGAGAGAAAACGAATGGTATTGATTGCCTGGATTTCCAATTCAGAAGAACGGGTCGAGCTCATCTACAATAACCCCACCTTTCACGCAAAGATACAGTATTTTACCATGCCGTCCGATCTGCATCCCATTGAACCTGTTTATACAAATGGTTTCCGCGGCTTGCTCCAGCGCGGGCTGGCTTCTATAATACAAGTTATCGGGAGGATGTCATGGAATTCAATCAACAATTTGTCCAATTTTTAATTCGAGCAAAGCAGAATACTTATGCCGGTCATGGTTCCGACGTGGCTCCATCCAGAACCGCATCTCATGACCTTCGATATGAAGAAGGCGACTTCGCTTATTACGACACCTACCTGGGAGGGTTGAAATTTGTTGGTGAGGAAGCAGTCTGGGTAAAGGGGAAACCTGTATGGGGAATGAACTATTATGGGTGGATGCTGGTGGAGGAAATCCCGGATGGTTTCGGCGATTTTCTCAAGGATGCGCTGTATCACATCACACCTGAGGCGCCTTACCGCGGCCCGGAAAAGTGGGTGGTTGGAGATTTTGAATTTCATTGCTGGTGGCAGGGGAGCGTCGAACGTTACCAGGGAGGCGAGTATATCACCTGGAAAGGCGACAAAATATACGAGCTGGTGTATCACGGTGGTGAAGTTGAGTAAAAAAGTTCTGTACGTGGTGATGCTATTGCTTGGCGCCGGTTGGGTCGTGCTCAGCAGTATCCTGTTTCCACCGGTGGAAGCTGCGCCTGGCGTGGCGCCACGGGCGGGTGCAATTGCCCCTGATTTTGAACTGGCGTTTCTGGAGGGTGGATCAACCACACTGTCTGATCTGCGGGGTAATATCGTGGTGCTTAACCTGTGGGCGAGCTGGTGTGCACCATGTCGGGCTGAGATGCCAGCGTTGGAGCGCGTGCATGTTGATTATGCGGGCAAGGGGGTGATGGTGCTGGGTGTCAACATGACCAGCACGGATTCGCTCGGTGATGTCAGGCGGTTTCTGGAGGAGCAGCAGATCACTTTTCCGGTGCTGTTGGATGAATCCGGAGAAGTGGCGCGGTTGTATGAAAACCGCGCCCTGCCAACCACCTTCTTCATTCGTCCAGATGGCGTGATTGATGATGTTGTGGTGGGGGGGCCCATGGCTGAATCCCTGATCCGGGCGCGCATCCTGAAAATTCAGGAGGGGAACTGATGCTGCCGGTGATACAGGTGGGTCCGCTTGCGCTGCAAGCGCCGGCGCTGTTGTTGATGGTGTCCATCTGGCTGGCGCTCAGTGTGGTGGAACGGTATGCAAAGTTGTTTGGGCACAGGGCGGAAAATCTATCCAACCTGGTCTGGGTGGCGCTGATCGGTTTGCTGGTCGGCGCGCGGCTGGCTTATGTGGTGCGCTATTTCGCTGCTTTTGAGGGCAACTGGCTGTCGGTGCTGTCGCCCAGCCCGATGCTTTTTGACTGGGAAAGCGGTGCGGTGATCGGGGTTTTGGCAGGCTTGATTTATGGGCAACGAAAGGGGTTCAAATTGATGAACACCCTGGACGCCCTTACTGCCGGGCTGGCAGTTTGGATGGTGGCACTCCCACTGGCAAACTTCCTGGCAGGAACGGCTAATGGCATGGCATCTGATGTGCCGTGGGCGGTAAACCTGAATGGAGCCAACCGGCATCCGGTGCAGATATATGAAGCCGGTTTGGCGGCGTTGATCTTGTGGTGGGTATTTCCGCTGCGTATAGTCAGTAAGGGGTGGGCGGATATTCCCGGCAGGACTTTTCTCACATGGCTGGCTGCCAGTGCCGGAGCGCGGTTATTGCTGGAGCCCTTGCGCGCGGAGAGCAATCTGCTGCCCGGCAACCTGCGCACGGCACAGGTGATCGCGTGGTTGCTTCTGGCAGCAGCACTATGGTTGCTGTGGAAAACATCAGGAAGAACTATCAGGGAGACAGGCGATGGGTCTGGAAGGTAAAACGTTTCTGGTCACGGGAGGGGCGCGGAGAATTGGGCGGCAAATATCGGTGGCTGTTGCCAGAGCAGGCGGCAATGTCATCATTCATCATGCCCATTCGGATACCGAAGCGGATAATACAGCTTCGCACGTGGAAATGCTGGGTGGGCAGGCGTGGATCCTCAAGGCTGACCTTGAAGACCTGAATGCAGCACAGAACCTGATTGAACAAGCCTGGGCGTGCTCACCAGTCTATGGGTTGATCAATAATGCAGCCATATTTGAACCCTATTCCATGCAGGAAACCAGCATGGAAGAATGGCAGCGGCACTTGAACCTGAACCTGACCGTCCCTTTTTTGCTCAGTCAACACCATGCAAAAAAACTGGGTGGGGGGCAAGGCAAAATCATCAATTTGTTGGATTGGCGTGCACTCAGGCCAGGGGCGGATCATTTTGCCTACACCATCAGCAAGGCTGCCCTGGCTGCCATGACGCGCTCCATGGCACAGGCGCTGGCTCCACGCATCACCGTAAACGGGCTGGCGCTGGGAGCCATTCTGCCGGCAGCGGATGGCGGTGGGGCAGACGTGCTGGCTTCGGTCCCCTTGCAGCGTTGGGCCGATGTGGACGAGGTAGGCAAAGCCATCACCTTCCTGCTGGAAGGCGCGGATTATATCACCGGTGAAATTCTTCATCTGGATGGCGGCAGGCATTTGGTCTAATCATCAAACAAGCATCAGGAGACAACATGGATCAGGTATTGATTAAAGATTTGTTATGCCGGGGTGTGATCGGAATATCGGATAAAGAACGCGAACAACCGCAGGATATTCTGGTGAATGTGGTGATTTTTGCCGACATCAGCCGGGCTGCGCTCAGTGACAATATTGAGGACTGCGTGAATTATCGCACGGTGGCAAAGAAAATCCTGGCGCACACACAGAAAGCCGGACGGTTCACCGTTGAGGCGCTTGCCTCGGATCTGGCGAAACTGTGCCTGGAAGAACCAGGGGTGTTGCGGGTGCGGGTACGGGTGGAGAAGCCTGGCGCTGTTCGCTTTGCCCGTTCGGTGGGGGTGGAAATTGAACGTGGACGGGATGAATGAAATGATGGCGTCATCACAGGCGGGAGAGACAACCCGCCGGCATGAGGCTCATCTGATCCTGGGTTCAAATATCGAGCCGGAAGCCAATATAAGGCGTGCGCTCCAGTTGCTGGGCGAACGGGTGGAGATCGGGGCTGTGTCTTCGGTGTGGGAAACCCAATCGGTTGGATACGATGGACCCAATTTTCTCAATCTGGCTGTGCAGGTGCATACCGCTCTGGATGCAGAGCGGCTAAAGCACGATGTGCTGCGCGAGATTGAGATGCGCCTGGGCAGGGTGCGTGTGGCGAACAAAAATGCTCCCCGCACCATTGATCTTGACATCCTGCTGCATGATGGTCAGGTGGTGGATGAAGCCATATGGCGGCAAGCCTACCTGGCAGTGCCTCTGGCTGAACTGCTGCCCGGATTGATCAACGAACGCGGTGAGCGATTGGATTTGGTGGCGCAAGCCCTCAGCCGGACAGCGTATGTCATGCTGAGGGCTCGCAACCCACTCGGATGAATTAGATCCAGTGCAGAATACCAGCGAATAAAATCAGTGCCAGCGCATTGACCGCGAAAAGGCCGCCAATAAACCTTGTCTGCAGACGGGGTTTCTGGTCATAAGCCCAGAAAGCCGCCAGGAAGAAGGGGATGTAGACGGTGACGAATACCGGCAAAGCTCCCCACCACGGATACACCCAGACGAAAGCCGGGGTCATGGCGAGGAAGATCTCGATAAAGGCAAAGAAGGCGGCGTTGCCGATGGCGAAAAGCAAGCGGTTATTGATCCCCAGGATCTTTTGTTTGGGATCGTCCGGCAACAGCTTGCTCATAACCAAACCTGCCACAGAGAACATCAGCGAAAGCTCAATGCCAACACCCACCAGCAACAGGAAGGACGTGCCGGTGGGAACCGTCCACAGGGCGTGTCCAGAGAAGTGCTGAATGAGCGCATTGAGGATCTCAAAGAACCAGTGGGTCATGTACAACGCCAGACCGGCAGCCACTCCACGCCAGTTCTTCTTGGAAATTTCATTGAAGTAGATGTAAACCACCAGGGCAAGCAAGGGGATTACATACCATTGGAAATTCTCCCCAATACGCAGAATAGAAAGCGCCTGGGCGGTGGCTTCGGGATGATTCATGGTTGGCTCCTGTGCTAGGTTAGTTGCTCTGAACGACAGAGCGGCGGTAGAGTGTTGGGCTGCAACCGAAGTATTTATGGAAGGAACGGCCAAAGTTGGCAGAGTCGGCAAAACCAACCCGTATGGCGCAATTTTGAATGGTCTGATGCGTATTGCGGAGGAAAAGCGCAGCCAGTTCCATTCGGATGGAAACAAGATGAGCATGAACAGGTTGTCCTGTCATCTTGAGGAACTGATTCTCCAGCGTGGTTCGATTGCTGTTGCAGTACGCAGCCAGTTGTGGAAGCAACACCCTTGATTGATAGTTTAGCAGAAGATACAGTGTGGCGGGGTGTAAATTGGTGGCCGGGAGCACCCCGGCTCCATTTTTGGATGTGCTTGGTTCCATGATCCTGGATAACAGGAACAATATCTCAAGAAAAGCGAGACTGGCAAGCGGCTGCCCCTGTTCATTAAGGTCGATGGTTTCAACGGATGCTTTTTCGACCAGATCAGATAGCCGTTCCGCGGTGACGGGATGCAGGGAGATATGATGGTGGGTCATAAATGGCTGCAACAAAAGACCATCATCAGCGGTGCGTAACACCGGGGAACGAAAAGCCAGCGCCCTTGCGCGAAAATTATCGGAGGGTTCCATGAAGGCAAACGAAGGCGCGCTTAAGCACAGCAGCGCTGGAGCCCGCACAGAAAAAATATTTCCATCGGCTGAAAAGATGACACTGCCGGTCTGAACCAGAATCAGGTTAAAGGGATATCGGACGACGGGAAGATTGGGGCATTCAGGATATAAATTTAGTAACTGCATTCCAGGACCGGCACCGTAGTGAAAAGGATCGGAGTTTACGTGGCGATTCATGCAAACCTCCTTATTCGAATGAGCAAAAACGGTCAACCGGTAAACGGAATCACTAAACTTTAATCGATTATAAAGTGAAGGTAAACGCTCTGCTTATGCGAAAAGGTAAGAATGACACTAAACATTAATGCAGTAATTTTTTGGTATTATTCCACAGGGGCAACTGATGAGCCGTTGATTCCCGACGAGCCTGAAGTGGCGCGGTTTTGCTGAATAATTCCCGGCGCAACGTGGTTTCATCCAGCCCAAAAGGTTGCAGGATGGTGGCAGAGGCGCGCAGCAACAAAGTGATATACCGTTCCACATCGAGATGGTCAGGGGTGGGTTGTGACGGCAGGTCCCAAGCATGCACGCCTGCATTCCCAAGTATATACACAAATCGTACCATCTGCCCGGCTTGCATGGTTTTTCCCTGATATTGATGCAACTGGGCGGCGGCGCGCGCCGCTGGCGAAGGCGAACGGTATTCAGAAACGGCGCGGCTGAGTTTTTGGGCCACCACCAGGCGTTCCATGGGGACGCGATACTCGCACAACAGCCGCACATGGCGGCGCAGGCGGGTGAGGATCCCGGGCAGGGCGGCGCGGGCGTCCTCCAAGGTGGTTTCCATAGCCAGGCGTTCGAGGATTTCCATTTGCACTTCCGCCACCCACAGGGGGGTGTCTCGCCGGCGGGCTTCGATTCCGCGTGCTTTGATGGTTCCGTCTTCAAAGACACCAAAATATCGGTTGGCGACCGGTACACGCCGGTCCACCCGTGATGGCAGGAAGGCGATCCAGCGGTAAATGCCCTCCAGGCTGATCGGCAGCCCGGTGCGGCGTTCGATCTCCTCCAGCAGCGGGCCAACGTCTTCGGCGGTGGTGAAGGTGGGACGGTGCAACCACAGTCCGTCCACGTACAGGTGCAAGACGGTATATCCAAGGTCTTCGGCGGCTTCCTTGCCGCGCAACAGCGCCTCGCGCCCGTAGGCAGTGACGGCCTCGTGAGCCTCAATGCGCCCAAAGCGGGCGTTGCGATACCCCAGATAGCCAAAACAAGTCACCAGCAACCACTTGTGCGCCGAGGTGCGCGCCTTGTAGAGTTTGCGGCGCGGGTCGTTGCGGGGCATTTTTTGCATGGCGCGTTTCATGGCAATGCGTTTATTGAGCAGCGGTTCGAGGGTGAGTGGAATGAGCGGGCGATTTTCCTCCTCCACGGGGGGAGGGGGTGGGGCGGCGG
>DAOUGC010000081.1:0-5539 GCA_034429695.1 Levilinea sp. | reverse complement strand
TTTCAATGCGGTGATATTTCACACCGGCGTAATCAGGGACGAGCGAGCCCATTTCTTCCAGTACCTGGGATGGCTGCTTGTATGCCCAGTATGCGCTGGCTGGCCGTCCAAGGCGTTTTTCAATGCGCTGTGCCAGGTCACAGATGATCTGCCAGTCAGGGCGGGCCTGCCCACGCGGAGGGATGGCGCGGCGCACACGCTGCACGCGCCGGTCAGTGTTGGTAAACGTTCCGTCCTTTTCAGCCCATGATGCCGCCGGCAGAAATACATCGGCAAAGGCAGTGGATTCATTGATGAACAGGTCCTGAGCGACAATGAACTCGAGCTGCTCCATTTGATGGCGGGTGTGGTTGAGATTGGGTTCAGACATCATGGGGTTCTCCCCCATGATATACAGGCTGCGCACCCCGCCGGTGCGTACATCACCCAGGATCTCTGTGGTGGTCAGTCCGCGCTGGCGGGGCAATCCTCCTGGTTCAATGTTCCAGGCAGTTTCAAATTTTGCCGCAGCGGCTTCATCGGTTACGGATTGATAGCCGGGGAAATGCCAGGGCATGGCGCCGGAATCGGATGCACCCTGCACGTTGTTTTGCCCGCGCAACGGGTTTAGTCCGGTTCCCTCCCGCCCGATGTTGCCAGTCAACAATGCCAGGTTTACCAGGCTGAGGGCATTGGCGGTACCATGGGAGTGTTCGGGGATACCCAGCGACCAGTAAATGGCGGCGTTGCGCGCTGTGCCGTACAGCCGCGCCGCCTCAACAATCAATTCCCGGTCCACACCTGAGATGCCCTCGGCATATTCGGGGGTGAATTTCTCCATGGAAGCGGCGAATTCCTCAAAATTTTCGGTGCGCGAGGCGATGAATTCGCGATTGTACAGCCCTTCTTTGAGGATCACGTGCGCCATGGCAGAGAAGACGGGTACATCGGTTCCGGGTTTCTCGGGCAGCCACAGTGCGGCGTAGTCCACCATTTCAATCCGGCGCGGATCAACCACAATCAATTTTGCCCCGTTCTTGCGGATGGCGGCTTTCATTTGGATGGCTATGATGGGGTGGTTCTCGGTGGTGTTGCTGCCGGTGATGATGAAGACATCGTTTTTTGCCACCTCGGCGGCAGTATTGGACATGGCTGCGCTTCCCACTGCCATTTGCAGGGCAACCACGCTGGCGGCGTGGCACAGACGCGTGCAGTGGTCAATGTTGTGGGTTCTGAACAAAGCCCTGTACAGCTTTTGCAGCAGGTAATTATCTTCGTTGGTGGCTTTGGCGCAGCAGTAGGTGGCCATGGCGGGTGAACCGTCGCGGCGGTAAATTTCCACCAGCCGGTCTGCCACGGTCTCCAGGGCTTCATCCCATGTGGCTTCGCGCCATTCGGTTCGATCAAATGCCTGGGTGCGGCTGCCCGGTTGCTGGGGTTGACGGCGGATCAACGGGGTGAGCACGCGCTCTTTATGATACAGGAAATCGGTGCCAAAGCGGCCCTTGACGCACAGATTGCCATGATTTACGGGAGCATCAAAAGGTGAGGTCACCTGGAAGATGAAATCGTCCTTGATGTGCAGGTGCAGGTTGCAGCCCACCCCGCAATATGGGCAGGTGGTGGAAACGATACGGTCAGGCCTGATCACGGCGAACCTCCTCACCCGCCGGGCGGCGGTATTTGCGGCGGCGTTCAGATCGAGTTATCTGCATGATGTCGTCAGGGGTATGCCCGTTCTCCAGCAGCCAGGTGCGTTTGGGCTTAAGCGCTCCGGTGGGGCAAACGCCAACGCACTGGCCGCAGAAGACGCAGGTGGTCTCGGGCATGGGATGATCATAAAACGTGGCGATGGAGGTGTGAAACCCACGTCCAGAAAAGTTAATCGCATGGGTGTACTGGGCATCCTCTGCGCATACCTGCACGCAGCGCCAGCACAGTACGCATTTGTTGTAATCGCGTACAAACATGGGGTTGTCATCCAGCACAGGCTGTTCACGGATGCCGCCCTTGAAACGTTCTGCATTAACACCGTACTCCTGTAGATACCCCTGGATCTCCGGTGCTTCAGACAGGTCAACCGCCGAAGCCAGCAATTCCAGAATGGTACGGCGGGCGTTGCGCACCCGTTCGCCGCGCGTGAACACCTGCATGCCCTCCGTAACCGTTGCCACACACGCAGGGATTAATGTGCGCGCGCCACGAACCTCCACCACGCATAGACGGCACAGCCCGTTTGCGGTGCAAAAGTCGTGATAACAAATGGTCGGTATCTGCACACCAATGGTCCTGGCAGCCTGAAGGATGGTGGATCCAACGGGAACAGAAAGGGCGGTTCCATCAATGGTGAGATTGATAGTATCGGTCATATCGGTCATGGCATACCTCAGGCGGGATGAAACAGGTGAGGGAAACGCTGGATCGCGCTGAGCACCGCCGAAGCCGCGGTCTGGCCCAACCCACATAAGGATGCATCGGTCATCGTCCAGCCGATGTCTTGCAGGGCAATCAGGTCGTCCGGAAGGGGCGTGCCAGAATCAAAACGCTGGAGGATCTCAGCCTGACGCTGAGTGCCAAGCTGGCACGGGTAGCACTTGCCGCAGGATTCAGCGGCGAAGAAATGTGCCAGACGCACAAGGACGTTGCGCAGGTCACGGGTGTCATCAAAGACCGTGATCACACCCGAGCCGAGCGGCAACCCTGCAGCGCGCAGATCTTCAAAGCTCAGGCGCACATCCAGTTGATCCGGTGTGGCAAAAGCGCCGGCTGCACCGCCGATCAACACCGCCTGCATGGGGCGCTCATCACGCATGCCACCACACAGGTCATACAGCAGATGCCGCAGGCTGACCCCAAAGGGAACTTCGTACAGGCCCGGCTTTTTTACATCACCGGAGACGCAGAACAGCTTGGGCCCGGGTGATTTTTCTGTTCCGATGGTGCGGTATGCGACTGCCCCGTCCCGCAGGATCATGGGGACATTTGCCAGCGTCTCAACATTGTTGATCACGGGTGGCTGTTGGAACAATCCGTGTGTGGTGGGGAAGGGCGGTTTTACGCGTGGAAAGCCGCGTTTGCCCTCAATTGATTCGAACAGGGCGGTTTCCTCCCCGCATACGTAAGCGCCCGCGCCGCGGCGGACTTCGATGTCGAAATCAAACCCGCTGCCCATGATATTTGTTCCCAGCAATCCCTCGCGACGGGCGGCAGCCAGTGCTGCAGTCACGGCAGCCTCGGCACGGCGGTATTCCCCGCGCACGTACCAGTATCCTTGATGGGCGCCAATAGCATAAGCGGCGATGATCATGCCTTCAATGGGCAGATGCGGGTCGTTTTCCATGATGATGCGGTCTTTAAAGGTGCCTGGCTCGGCTTCATCGGCATTGCACACCACGTAGCGGGTCTCCCCTGGCGCTGCCGCCGCCGATTCCCACTTAAGCCCGGTGGGAAAGGCCGCCCCACCGCGCCCCACCAGCCCGGCAGCCTTGATCTCTTCGATCACCTGCGCTGGCGGCATACCCAGCGCGTTGCGCAAACCGCTGTAGCCGCCGGTTTGCATGCTCTCCATCAGCGTGGTGGCACGGCCACGGGAACAGTTGCGGGTCAGCATGGCGATGTCGCCGCCCAGGCGAACGTCCGGAGCACCGGCCACACCGGCCACCAGATCCTCCCAGGTATACGCCTGGGCTTCCCCAACCGGGGCATCCTGCACCAGCAAAGCCGGGGCATGGTCGCACAGACCCAGGCACGGCGCACGTTCAATGGTCACATCCCCGCCGTCTGTGTCTGCACGGGCGCTCATCATTTTGAACAGATTGTCTGCACCGGCCATGCCGCAGGCAGGGTCTGAACAGACATGCAGTACCACGCGGCCAACCGGGCGGGTGCGAAATAGGGTGTAGAAATCAATCACGCCGTAAACATCAGCGGCGGGTACGCTCAAGCGGCGGGCGATTTCGGCAGCGACATGCTCTGGCAGATAACCGTAGGCTTCCTGGGCGGCATGCAGTGCAGGCAGCAGTGCGGTACGCCCACGCGGGGCAAGTTGATCAAGCAACTGGTCGAGGTAGGGGGTGAGTTCGTTCATGCGCATCCGTTGATCTGACAGGGTAAACATGATACAGTACCGGAATGAACGGGGAGAAAATCAGCATTGCCATCCAGGCGGGGGGTGAATCTGCCCGCATGGGACGCAACAAGGCGCTCATGCCCTTCAAGGGTGAGGCCTTGATAGCCCGTGTGGCGCGGCGTCTGAGCGGGTTGGGGGACGAGATTTTCATCACCACCAACCTGCCTGATGAGTTTGCTTTTCTGGGATATCGCTGTGAAGCCGATATCCTGCCGGGAATGGGGGCGTTGGGCGGGTTGTATACCGCCCTGAATGTCGCGCGTCATCCTCTGGCTGTGGTGCTGGCGTGTGACCTGCCGCTGGTGAATGCAAACCTGCTGCGTGCCCAACTGGCATTGCTGCTCGAAAGCGGAGCAGATGTGGTTCTGCCGCGTTCCCCGGATGGGCTGGAGCCTTTGCATGGCGTTTACCAGCGCGAGCGATGTTTGCCCGCCGTCGAGCAGGCATTGCTTTCCGGGGGCAGGCGTATGATCGCTTGGCTGCCGGATGTAAATGTGCGTGAGATGTCTGCTGCAGAAGTTGCCCGATTTGACCCATTTTTCCACTCGTTTGTGAATGTGAACACTCCTGCTGAATTTGCGGCGGCTGAAGTGCTGGCTGATGGTCAAAAAGAAGATGGCGCACCCATGGCTTGACAAGTGGTCAATGATTTGCCTAATCAGCAGGGTGGGCGAAGTTGTGCCCTTGCCCCTGCATGGTGATTTGCCGATCAGATCTGATTGGTATTGCCTTGCCAAAGGCTGTGAACCGGGTTGGGTGAGTGTAGACATGGAATTGATTGCGGCGCGCATATCCCACCAGGGTGATTCCCAGCCGCTCGGCTGAACGGATGGACAGGCTGGTGGGTGAAGTGCGCGAGACAACCATAGCTGCGCCCATGCGTACGGATTTCTGCAACATTTCTGAACTGATCCGTCCAGTGGTCAGGATGATGCGCGGACCCGCAGGCCGGGGATGCATGAGTAACAATCCGGCCAGCTTGTCCAGCGTGTTATGCCGTCCGATGTCCTCTGCCTGAAAGAGGAATCGTTCGCCATCGCTGATGGCGGAGCAATGCACGCCGCGAGCCTCACGATACAGTTCCTGCGCGGCAAACAATTGCTCAAGGGCTGTGATTAGTTTTTCGGGGGCGATGGAGAAATCAATGAGCGAGCTGGAGGGCGAATCACCTCCACCGTCTCCGCTCGAGGTTAATCCGCCTGTGCACCCGGATGTGCGCCTCCAACTGGAAGGCTTTGAAATGCTTTTATGCAACCAAATGTCAATATTCCCGCCGGAAGGACACACACCAGCCAGGGCAACATCATTGTTGGATTGAATAATCCCTTCATTGAACAAAAAACCCACTCCCAGCGCTTCCAACTGGGAATGGGTGCACATGAATGTTACCCACGGTTCACCGTTGACCGATAGACCGATCGGGGTCTCCCC
>DAOUGC010000080.1:0-18569 GCA_034429695.1 Levilinea sp. | reverse complement strand
GCATTTATGTGGGCTACCGCTATTACGACACCCTCGGTGTTGAGCCCATGTTCTCCTTTGGGCACGGACTGTCATACACCACGTTTGAGTACAGCCAGCTCAGCCTGCCGCAGAAGGCAGCAAACGGGCAGCCGGTACAGATCAGCCTGCAGGTCCGCAACAGCGGGGCGCACGCCGGCAAGGAAGTGGTGCAACTGTACGTGCATGACGTGAAAGCCTGCCTCGACCGGCCTTTCAAGGAACTCAAGGGTTTCCAGAAGGTTGAACTCCAACCGGGCGAGAGCCAGACCGTGACCTTTACCCTCACGGAGCGTGCTTTTGCCTTCTATGATGTCGAAATGCCCGGCTGGCGGGTGGAGCCAGGTGAGTTTGAAATTCTGATCGGCAGCTCATCGCGTGACCTCCGCCTGACCGGCATCATCACAATTGAGTGATACAAAACAAAGCACGGGGAGGGAGCCGCAAATCCCTCCCCCATATCACAGGAAAAAATGAACGATCCAATCATCGAAACAATGCTCACCCGGTTTACCCATGTTCCAGGTGTGGAAGCGGTGGTGCTGGGAGGTTCGCGCTGCCGCGGCACGCACACCCCCACCTCTGATTATGACATGGGCATTTATTATTCACCCGACCGCCCGCTTGACATTGCCGCTTTGGATGCCGCTGCGCAGGCGTTGGATGACAGCCACCGCAGCGGAATGGTCACCGGTATTGGCGGTTGGGGTCCGTGGATCAACGGCGGCGGCTGGTTGACCATTCAGGATCAGCGGGTGGACTGGCTGTACCGCGACCTGGGCAAGGTGGAAACAGCCATTGACCAGTGCCTGTCTGGAACCACAACCATGTACTACCAGCCAGGACACCCGCAGGGGTTTTCGCCACATTTGTACCTGTCTGAAGTGGCACTGTGCCAACCAGTGTGGGACCCGCACGGCGTCATCACGCACATGAAAAGCAGGGTGACTCCTTATCCCCCCGGTCTGAGAAAAGCCGTCCTGGATAACCAGTGGTGGGAAGCCCAATTTGCTCACGACAATGCAGTCAAATCTGCTGCCAGGAACGACGTGGTATACGTGGCAGGCTGCTGTTTCCGGTCAGCCATGTGCCTGCTGCAGACCCTGTTTGCGCTCAACGGACAGTACTGGTTAAACGAAAAAGGCGCCCTCAAACTGGCGGACGCCTTTGAAATTGCCCCTGTTCGTTTGCGCGAACGGCTGGAAACCGTGTTCACCCATCTGCAACGCCAGCCGGATGAACTGGCTGCCGCGCTGCAACTGCTGCAGGATTTAATCGACGAAACCGAACCATTGGTTACTCGGTCAGGGCATCCTGCATGATCATATCGGCTGTCTGGGCATCCACATTGCCAAACACAGCCAGCAGCATATTGCCGCTGGATCGGGCAAGCACCAGGTTGCCCAGACCGCCGTTTTGCAGTGAGGCAAGCGCGTTACTGGCAGCACCTTCACCGCGATACTCGACCATCAACAGGTACATGCGCCTGCCGTTCAAATCATAACGCGCCACCACACCGTTGGTTTTATCGCTTAACCCAAGCAGGTTTTTTCCACCCAGTGAAAGCTCGTGAGCAAACGAGCTTTCTTCGTGGAAGTACACCACATGCTCCCGTTCCAACCCCAGTTCGGGCAGGCGCGACACGATTTCGGGCGTCACCCCACCGCGCGGCAACTGCTGGTCCACCAGTTCACCAAAATACACCACGGCAGGGTCTTCCATCATCTGGCTGGTGTAAATGTTGACAAAATAACGGTCCTTCCAGAACACCAGCCGTTCACCCGGTTCACGCCGCCCACCATTGCCCTGGTTATCATCCATGCCCTTGCCCAGGCGGGTCATCAAACCATAGGCGCTGTCCGGCCGATCCATGCGCCACACTTCAATGGACATCATTAATCCATCCGGGGTTTTATAACGCTTGACATCCACCTGCTCAAAGCCATAAGCAGTATAGATACCGGTCTGATCCCCGACAAGTTCGTGCAGGGTTTCACTGTCGTAGGAGTGGCTTTCCTGCCAGACAGACCAACCCTCCACTTCTCCCGGCATCACTTCGGTTTTGGGCGCAGTGATGATCTGGTTGGAAGCGCAGCCTGCACTGGCAAGCGCCATCAGGCACACCAATAACAACCATTTTACTTTCATGGCATCCTCTGATTGTAAGTGTCGTTCACTATGTGCCTAAATTATACGTCTCCCGGTGAACCGCGACAATTCTCCGGCAGCCGTCATCACTTCACAGAATTGCAATCGAGTTTTGGAATCATCAATCTTCCCGGAATTAACGGATTGTTTTTTTATTTGCCTTCTCCCGGTACATGTTGCCATCCGCCCTTTTTAACACCTCAGCCAGTGGTTCTCCCGGTTCACCGGTGGCCCAGCCAATGGATACCTGAAGGGGACCGGCTGGCATGCTGCTGCCGCGGGTTTGGAAAGCTTCGCGCAACCGCTGGGTTACCTCTCCAGCGCCCTGCGCATTGATTTGCGTGAGCAGGACAGCAAACTCATCCCCACCCAGGCGCGCCACAACGTCCTCCACCCTGAATACCGATTTCAACACCATGGCCGCCAAACGCAAATACTCATCCCCCAGTGCATGACCGTGCGTGTCATTGATCTCCTTCAACTGGTCAAGATCCAACATGATGATGGTGATGGGGAACAGCCGGCTGAACTCCAGCCGTTTCATTTCCTCCTCAAAATACAGGCGATTGTACAGGTCGGTCAGGCTGTCATGCGTGGACTGATACATCAGTCGCAACTCAATTTCCAGTCTTTCAGCCAGTTCCCGTTGCACATTGGCATACAGGCGGGCATTTTCAAACACCTGCCCCGCCGCTGTGGTCAGGTTTTGAACCAGGCTGATCTCGTCGCTGGTAAAAGCACGCTGGGTTACAGCACCCAGGGCGATCACACCCACCAGTTTTTCACGCAAAATAAGTGGAACCAGCAGGATTGAAACCAGATCGAGATCGGGAAATACATTCAAGTAACCCGGGTATACATCCAGTGCGGCGAAGTCGCGGATCCAGTAAGGCTTTTGCCTGTAAAACAGGGCATCGGTGATGTCAGGGGTGGTCACTCTACCTTGATAACCGAGCGCAGACACCCGGTTGGGCTCACGGTACTCGGCAATCACACCAAAGGTATAGTCTTCTTCATCCACCAGGGCAAACTCCACCTGAGGAATGTTCAGGGAAAGAGCCAGTTCGGTGCACAGGTTTTCGAGGATCTTGCCCGGCTCCATGGTTTCCGTTCCGGCTGAAATGACACGGTTGAACAGCATGATGCGCTCCAGACTGGCGCGCAACTCGTCCTCCACCACCTTGCGTTCGGCGATCTCCTGCACCAATTCATTGGTGCGCGAGTGAACGCGGTCTTCCAGTTCCAGGTTCAACAACTGCAATTCCGCTGCAATCTCCTTGCGATGACGGATCTCGTCCACCAGTTCCTGTGACTGGCTGCGCAATTGCAACTCGCGCTGCATCAGGTTTTCAGCCATTTGATTAAATGCATTTGCCACCTGGCCAAACTCATGGCTGTCAAGCGGTTCCAGCCGGTAGGAAAGATCGCCGGAGCCAACCCGCTCCGCTCCAACCCGCAGTTTTCCCAGCGGGTCAAACACCAGATCCCTCAGGCGGGTAAAAATTAATATGGTGATGATGCCCGTCACCAGCAACAGCCCGCCCCCCAGAAACAGGCTGGTAACACGGGTGCTGGTATAAGCCTCCACCTGTGGAAGTTCCGTGATGACAATCCAGTTGGTGTTCAGTACCCTCGAACTCGAAGCCACCACGTTCTGACCCTGAAAATTTATATAGCGCCCGTGCCACGAATAATCCGGTGCGGCCTGAATGGTCTTGAACTCTGGACGATCCTCCAGAGTGGTGCGGTTTTGAATGACCGCCCACTGTGTATGGGCAATGATCTCACCCCCATCGCTGACCACATAGGCGCTGCCGTTCTTGCCAAAACGAATTTCCTGCACCACCTGCTCCAACACAATCATGCGGATGCGAGCCGCCACCACCTGATCCCCGGTGGCCGGTGTTGATACGATCAGATAGGGTTCATCCATGGCTGACAAACGCGGGGTTCCCTGGTAGGTCTGAGAATTGAGACCATCCAGAAACCATTTTGCCTGACGGATGGTAAATTGGTTTTGCAGCACAGGTGTTTCCTGGCTGGCTGCAGCAATCACCTTCCCATTTTTGTCCACCCGCACCACTTCAAGAATTGCCGGGTTTTGCTCAAGAAGATTGGTCAACAAGGATGGATTTTGAAGAATATACTCCTCATCCGGGCTGCTTACCAGCAACAGGTCATCGGCAACGCGGTTCAAAAAACTTTCCACCCTGAAAGCCGCGTTCTGCGCCGCCTCGGCCTGACGTTCGCGCCACGTATTTTCTTCATTTTTATAGATATAGAACCAGATTAACATGAACACCATGACATATGTGCCAAAGGCGATCATCATCAACCAGGCAGTGCTCTGCACCTGAAGCGACCGATGAATAAAACCGACGCGTCCCTTGCCTGATCTGCGTTTGGAAAGCACATCACTGTGTGTCATGGTGCTGACATTTCTGGTCTGACTTCATCCCAGACCTGCTCATAAAGCAACCGGGCATCCGCCAGTACAGACAACAAGAACTCACCCCTGCCAAGCCGGTCATTATCCAGGTAGATGAGCGGGTTGCCCAGCAACTCCGGCTCGATCCATGACAAAGCCGCCTCGTTTGCGGTTGCGTAGCGATTATGGTTCACCACCTGGGCTGCCACCTCACCGCGCAAAAGATAATTGATTAATTCATGCGCTTCATCTTTATGTGGTGCATTATATGGAATGACGAAGTTATCACCCCACAACATCATTCCCTCGTGCGGCTGGATAAATGAAACCGGCACGTCAGCCTGCTGGCAAAGATCGAGGATGGGAACATACCCAATACTGATTGAGGCAGCCCCGGAGGTCAATAGATCAGCGGCTTCCTGCTCGGAGCGAACAAAATGGATCGTGCGCGGCATGTTCATCAGCCGGGTTCCAGCCGCACGAATCAGTTCAGGGTTGGTGGTGTTAACCGAGAGACCTGCGGCTTTCAGAGCCATCCCCATTAAAGTCCGCTGTTCATCAAACAACACCAAATCCCCCTGGATCTCTTCTTTCCAAAGATCCCTCCATCCACTCAACTGCGTTGCGTCAACCTGATCCGCACGCACAATCAGCCCGGTGATGCCCCAGTTATGCGGGATGGAAAAGCGGTTCTCCGGGTCATATGCCAATCCCCAGAATGCCGGGTTGATGTTCTTGCGATTGGGAAGCAGGGTTGGTTCAGGGCTTTCCAGCAGGTTTTCTTCGACCATCCATGGAATGTATTGATTTTCGACCACCACCACATCGTAAGCGCCGCCGGATTCGATATTGCGGATTGCCTCCTCCTGCGACGAAAACGTCAGGTACACCAGGCGGATGCCGGTTTCGCGCTCAAAGTTCTCCACCACCTGCTCCGGAATGTCCCCCGTCCAGTTGTAAAGCACCACTTCGCGTTCGGGATTGGAACCATCAGTCACGGCAGGAGAACAGGCCGTTAGCAGCAAAATCATCAGCCAGAGGACAGCTTGCGCTTTCTCAACGATGGTCCTTGCGCCGCCCTTCTGGCTCTCAGGCATCAGTCAGTGCCTTTCACAAACTCCTCCCACACCCGGGTGTATGCTGCTTCACCCTGCGCCGAGAGAGGCATATACCAGTTCGATCTTGCCAGGTCTGTTTCTGTGATAAAAACAGCCGGATTGTTCAATACCTCTGGCAAAATGTACCGGTAAGCGCCCTCATTGGCGACTGCAAAATATTTTTCATTGGCGATTTGCGCGCTAATTTCAGGTTCCAGTAAAAAGTTAATAAACCTGTGAGCGTTTTCGTGGTGCTGACTGCTTGCTGAAATGACGTAATTATCACTCCAGATCATCGCCCCTTCCAGCGGAATGATAAAGGATATTGAGGGGTCAAGCTCGGCAGCCTGCATTGCATCTTCTCCCCACGCAATCATGACCACCGCGGCGCTCGAAATAAAATCACTGACCGCGCCAACGCTTTCGGTTTCGGCAACAATGACGCTGCCCTTTAACTGCCGCAGTGATTCTCCCGCCGCCGCCAAATGAGCCGGATCTTCCGAGTTAAGCGGGTACCCAAGCGCCAGCAGCGCCACACTGATCAATTCCACTGGTTGTTCACGCACAACAATCCGCCCTGCCAGTTCGGGTGACCACAGGTCTGCCCATTCATCCACAGAGAGCGGACTGTATTCAGTTTTCACCAGCAATCCGGTCCCGCCCCAACCATACGGCACCGAAAAGCGATTATCCGGATCAAAAAGCAAATCCCTGAAATGTGGGGAGATGTAAGTAAAGTTGGGGATGAGGTGCTTGTCCATCTCCATCAGCAGCCCCTGTTCCACCAGCCCCGGCACAAAATCCGACTCAACCACAGCCACGTCATAACTCAATCCATTTCGAATGTTGAGCACACCTTCTTCCATGGATTCAAAAGTTATCACCTGAACGTCAATGGAATATTGTTGTTCGAATTGAGTAATCACTGACGCTGGAAGGTCGTCGGACCAATCATAAAGAACCAGGCCATTGGATGGGTTTTGGGATGTAGGAATTATCAATTCGTGAGGAATGCAACCGCCAAGAATGGTCGCGCATGCCATGGCTGACAACCAGAAAATCATTTGAGCCCGACGGGATTTACTGGTGTACATCACTGTGATCACCCCATAAATATCAGCCCGCAAATGCTGGCTTTATTATATAAGATATTACACATGAATCATTAAAATTATCATAAATTAAATATTAATTTACCATTTCATTACCGATAATTCATTTGAGTTTAACTTGTTACGCAGATATCAGAATGATAAAATAGTATGAATGGCGACCATAGATGACCTGTCGGATGACCCGAAATATACGATTAAGTCGGTTTGTACAAAAACCGGTATTCGGCCTGTAACCCTGCGTGCATGGGAAAGAAGGCATGATATTCTCTCCCCTCACCGTTCAGAAAATCGTTACCGCCTGTACTCTGAACGCGACATTGCCATTCTGCAATGGGTGAAACACCGCGTGGACAGCGGCATTGCCATAAGCAGCGCCGCCCAGGAAATGCGCTCCCTGATCCAATCCGGTGTATGGCCCGAGGTCACCTCCAACTTCTTTAATGAAACCACCCCAAAGCTGGTGTTATCCGTTGAAGAATACTCGAACCTGATCCACGACTCCCTGATTAAACATCAGGAGGGTCTGGCCGGTGAAGCCATGCGCGATGCACATGCTGCCTACGGTTTACACCAACTTTGCACAGATATTATTGTTCCATGCCTGCAACGCATCGGTGAGGACTGGTACGAAGGCCGGATCGGCATCACCACCGAACACTTTGCCAGCACCTACATCCGCGGTCGTTTGCTCTCCCTCCTGCAAAGCCTTCCCAACCGGCGCGACTCGGCTCACATTCTGGTGGGCTGCGGGCCCAATGAAACGCATGAAATTGGCTCGTTGATTGTGGCGCTTTTCCTGAGGGAGAAAGGTTACCGTGTGGAATATCTGGGCGCCGATCTTCCCATTGAAGATCTGGTGGATTATGCCGGTAGCGAGCGACCAGACGCTGTCATCCTCTCAGCCACCATGCCCGCCAACGGCGTGCTGCTGGTGGGTGTGCAGGAGAAATTAAACCGCCTGCGGAAAAAGGTTCGCCTTGGTTTCGGTGGACGCGCTTTTCTGAGCGATCCCTCGCTGGTCAACAAAGTGGATGGCTTTTACCTGGGCGCCTCCTTGGATGAAGTGGTCAGCAGCGTAAAGCAATTACTTGCTCCACGCTGATAAAAAACCATGTACAAAGTCTAGATACGCATATTTGCCGATGCTATCATCTACCTTGCAGGTGGATGATATATATATGTTTGGGGAGGGCAGGATGAAGAAGAAGATCATCATCATTGGCGGAGGGTTTGGCGGATTGGGCGCTGCCTGTCGTCTGGCAGCTCGCGGACACGACGTTCACATCATCGAAAAACGCGACAAACTTGGCGGGCGCGGCTACCTGTACGAAATTAATGGGTTTAAGTTCGATGGCGGCCCCACGGTCATCACCGCCCCCTTTATGTTTGATGATATCTTTTCTGCAGCAGGACGCAACCGGGCGGACTATGTGGAGTTTATACCTGTCAATCCCTTCTATCGCATCTTCAATCATGAAGGCCGCCAGTTCGATTACAACAATGATCTCAACTTCGTCCTGAGCCAGATCGATCAATGGAGCCCTGAAGACAAACAGGGTTATCAGGACTTCCTCGCAACCACCAAACCCATCTTCGACAAGGGCTTTCTGGAGCTTGCAGACGCGCCCTTCCTGCACCTGGGTGACATGCTTAAAGTAGCTCCGGATCTGGTGCGCCTGCAATCCTACAAGTCAGTTTATGCCTATGTTTCGCAGTTCATCAAGAACGATTTTCTGCGACAGGTGTTTTCCTTTCATCCACTTTTGGTGGGCGGCAACCCATTCAACACCACCAGCATTTACGCCATGATCCACTATCTGGAACGTGAATGGGGTGTGTTTTACGCCAAAGGTGGCACGGGCGCCATCATTGACGCCATGGCCCGCCTGTTTGACGAGCTGGGCGGAAAAGTGACCACCCAGGCCGAGGTGGTGGAAATTCTGGCGGAAAAGCGCAAGGTCACCGGTGTTCGTCTGGCTGACGGCTCCATCCTGCGGGCTGATATTATCATCTCCAATGCCGATGTCGCCAATACCTACATGAACCTGATCCAGCCGGGGCAGCGCAAAGTCAACACCGACCGCCGCTACAAGAATCTGCGCTATTCCATGTCGTTGTTTGTGATCTATTTTGGCACCCGCCGCCGCTACACCGATACCCGCCTGGCGCATCACAACATCATCCTCAGCCGGCGGTATAAAGAACTGCTCACCGACATCTTCGATAAAAAAGTGCTTGCCGAGGATTTCTCACTCTACCTGCATATGCCTTCCCTGACCGATCCATCCATGGCTCCGGATGGATGTGAAACCTTTTACGTCCTCTCACCGGTTCCCCATCTGGACGCCGGCATTGATTGGACCACCATGGCGCGGCCCTACCGTGACCGCATCATGCAATTCCTCGAAGAAAACTACCTGCCAGACCTGCGCGCCAATATCATTGCAGAGCATTACATCGACCCTCTGCATTTCCAGAATACACTGAACAGTTACAAAGGCGCAGCTTTCTCGGTTGAACCGGTGCTCACCCAGTCAGCCTGGTTCAGGCCGCACAACCGCTCAGAAGACTTTGATAATCTCTTCTTTGTGGGCGCTGGAACCCACCCGGGCGCTGGTTTACCAGGGGTGCTTTCCTCCTCCATCATCGTTGAGAACCTCGTGGAAGAACAAGCCTGACCAGGCTTCACTGGCGGCATGACAGCAACAAATACAAGGGATACTGGTATGCTTTTGGAAAATGAAAGTGCGGTTCTGCCGCCCATCAACTGGCGCGCCGCCCGGCAACAAACACAGGAAATCATTCGCAAACATTCGCGGACCTTCTTTTGGGCCACCGCACTTTTGCCGCGTCGCGAGCGTGAAGCCATCCGCTCACTGTATGCTTTTTGCCGCAAAACCGATGATTTGGTTGACCGCCGCAATGTCACCCGTGCCGAGCTGGACGCCTGGCGGGAACAGGTGGAAGCCCCAACACAAGCCCAAACCGACCCCGTTCTGCAGGTATGGTCACAGACCCGCGAGGAATTTGGCGTTGACCGCAAGTACGAGCGCGAGTTGATCGACGGCGTTGCCATGGATTTGGAATGTCGTTCCTACCCAACCTGGGAGGAACTGCAAAATTACTGTTACCACGTCGCCTCCACGGTTGGGTTGCTCTCCATGCCCATTGTGGGCACACACCAAGGCGTGCATTTTGATCAGGCTGCACCTTTTGCCATCACTGGGGATTGCGCTGCAACTCACCAATATTTTGCGTGATGTGGGGGAAGACCTGGAACGCGGACGCATTTACCTGCCCGATGAAGATCTGGAGCGCTTCGACCTTAACAGCGATGATATTCGTGAAAAGGTGTACGACGAGCGTTTCCGAAACCTGATCCAGTTTGAAATTGACCGCGCCCGTGAGCTTTACCGGCAGGCGCTGCCCGGCATTGCCCTGCTCTCCAAAGCCGCCCGCCCTGCCGTCGGCGCGGCTGCCCTGCTGTATCAAGCCATTCTGGACGAAATTGAGTTGATCAATCATCAGGTGTACACCATCAGGGCATACACGTCCGGCTGGCGCAAGCTGCAAATGCTCCCAGGAATTGTCTGGAAAGTCGCGCATCTTCAACCCCCTGACCTTGCCAAACCGGTTGCCCCCGCCTGATCCTCCAATTAAGGCAACAACCGGCGCGCCGCCCTTCAGGTTTTTCCCGCGGGTTGCCCCAGTTGCATGGCAAGCCCCACCACCAGGATAACCACAAACAGTACAGCCAAAATATTCAAATCAAATGGCAGCGGCTCGATGATCAGCAATGCGCCGGTCACTGCTGTTAATATGATTAACGCAGCGTTGAACACCAACGCCACCAGTGCAGCCCCCACTGCCCCCAGCAGCAGGAACGTCCCCACCCACAACCAGAAATCTTCAAAACCCAGCATGGTCAACAGGCGATAGGCGGCAAAACCACCCGCAAGAAAACCGGCAAGTCCAACCGCCAGGCGCTGCAAATAGTGGGCTGCCACCGCCCCGCCAATTCCAAAGGCCACCGCCACACCCAACAAAACTTCCTGGGGGCGGTTCTCAAACAAACGCGCCGCCAGCCAGAAACCGGCAATAAAGCCGATCACTGCCACAAACAACCAGAACAATTTTCGCCCGCAGGTCAACAGGGCAACACCGATCAATATCTGTAAAATCGTTTGAATTAATGTTGTTGTCATCAACCATCAAGGTGCAAGGATCACGCCATTAAGAAAAAATGACCTCCTGCGTCAACTCAAACGCAGGAGGTCAAAGTGTATCTCAAAAGTACCCTATCCGCAAATCAGGCGGCAATCCAGCGCCAGCACCCCCTGACCCGCCGGGAACACCCGCAACGGGTTGATCTCCATCTCATCAATCTCAGGGAAGTCCATTGAAAGCTGGCTCATGCGCAAAATGATATCCACCAGGGCATCCACATCGGCGGGCGGTGTGTCCCGGAAACCGGTTAACAGGCGCGAGCCCTTGATGGAATGGATCATCTCAAGCGCATCCTTGCGGCCGATTGGAGCAATGCGGAATGCCACATCGCCGTACAGTTCCACCGTCACCCCACCCATGCCAAACATGATCAACGGCCCAAAGTTGGGGTCGCGTTTCATGCCCACAATCACTTCAACACCCTTGGGAGCCATGCGTTCAACCAGCGCGCCTTCAATACGCGCCGATGGCACGGATGAAGCAATCTGGCTGTACATTTCGAGGAAGCCTTTGCGCACTGCCTCTGCATTGCTTAACCCCAGGCGTATTCCTCCAACATCCGATTTGTGCAAAATTTCAGGCGAGACCACCTTTAACGCCACAGGGTAGCCCAGATCCTCAGCAGCCGCGGTGGCTTCATCCACTGTACGCGCCATGCGCGCTTCCACCAGCGGCACACCATATGCCTGCAAAATGGGCCGGGTTTCGGCTTCACCCATGGTCTTGCACACCCTGCCATGATCCAGCCCGATACGCGCCGCCAGCCGGTCAAGATTTACCGGCCCGCTGGAAGCATCTGACGGGCTTGCCAGCCAGGCAGCATAACGCTGCATCGCACCCAGCACCCGTCCGGTGGCTTCAGGGAAGACGTACATGGGAATTTGCATCTCCTGCAACACGACGCGCGCCTCACCGATGCTGCGCTCACCCATGAAGCAGGCGATCACTGGTTTCCTTGGCTCGCTTTGCGCTGCGGCGCGTTCCCCCAGCACGGTGGCCACCTGGGCCGGGTTTACCAGCGCCTGCGGAACCAGGATGGCCAGTACAGCGTCCACATTCTCATCTTTAAGCAGCAGCTCCAGCGCTGCCGAATATTCTTTGGGTTCGGCGCCGCCTAGCATATCCACAGGGTTGCCCACCTGAGCGGATGGGTTCAACAGCGGACGCAGGTTTTCACGCGTTTGAGGGGTCAGATTGTGAAGTTCCATGCCGTTGCTGGCAAGGCTGTCAGACGCCAGGGCAGCCGGCCCGCCCGAGTTGGTCAGGATCACGGTGCGTTTGCCGCGCGGCAGTGGTTGAAAGTCCAGGGCAACAGCAATCTCAAACAGCTCATTGATGGTGTGCGCCTCGATCACGCCGCTCTGTTCAAATGCAGCCCGGTAAGCGGTGTTGGATCCCGCCAGCGAACCGGTGTGTGAGGATACCGCCCGCGCTCCGGCGGATGTGCGTCCGGCTTTGAGCAGCACCACTGGTTTGTGCCGGGTGACCTGACGGGCAACATCCATGAAACGGACACCATCCCGAATGGCTTCAACGTAGATGGCGATCACAGCGGTGTCGGGATCGTTTGCCAGATACTCCAGCAGATCAGTCTCGGTGACATCAGCTTCATTGCCCAGGCTGGCAAACATGGAGAAGCCCACCCTTTTGTCGGCAATGTAATCGATCACCCCGCCGCCCAGCGCGCCGGATTGAGAGATAAAACCAATGCGTCCCTTGGAAGGCAGACCCTGGATGAAAGTGGAATTTAATCCACTGTTGAGATCAAGCGTGCCAACGCAATTGGGCCCAATGATGCGCATGCCGTATCCGCGGGCAATGCGCAGCACTTCATTTTCCAGTTCCTGTCCTTCAGCACCCACTTCTTTAAAGCCACCTGATATGACGATGGCCGCCTTGATGCCGCGCAATCCACACTCTGAAATCATCTGCGGCGTGTTACCGGCAGGCACAATGATCACAGCCAGGTCGACCGGATCCGGTACAGAAGCGATATCAGGATAACAACGCACACCCAGAATTTCGTTGTAACGGGGGTTCACAGGGTAAACCCCGCCCTTATACCCGTACTGCAACATATTGCGAAGGATGCCGTAGCTCAGTTTGTTGGGGCTGCCCGATGCCCCCACCAGTGCCACACCGCGGGCTTTAAAAAAATTGGACAGGATGGAATCCATTCATTCACTCCATTCCGCAGCGATTAAAGTCCGGCAGCGGTCGCCGGCGGCAGGCGCCTGCCGCACCTATATTTTACCGGATTCGCATGTTTTCGTTCACCGTTGAATGCTTGTCTGCTGGCCGTCTTTCTGTAAAATAATCATCAGATACCGGTTGCAGTAGAAATCATAACCATTGAGGGAGGGTGCTAATGAAACGTATCGCGGTTTTAACCGGCGGCGGAGACGCTCCGGGTCTGAATGCTGTCATCCGCGCTGTGGTCAAAACTGCGATCAGCGACCATAACCTGGAAGTGCTGGGGGTCAAGGACGGTTTTGATGGCTTCCTCGAGAAGAACGGGGTCATTCCGTTGTCGATCAGCAGTGTATCGGGCATTTTGCCGCGCGGCGGAACCATCCTGGGCACGGCAAATCGCGGCAACCCATTTGCCCGCCGCGTATTGCACGGTGATCAGGTGGTGGTTGAGGATGCATCAGACGACGTGATCATGCGTATCGAAGATCTGGCTCTGGATGCACTGATTGTCATCGGCGGCGACGGCACGCTTAAGATCGCCCAGGAGCTGTACGAACGGGGTGTACCCGTGATTGGCGTACCGAAGACCATTGACAATGACATCGGCGGCACGGATTTTTCCTTTGGCTTTGACACGTCGGTCAACATTGCCATGGAAGCCTTTGATCGTCTGCACACCACTGCAGAAGCGCATCATCGGGTGATGCTGCTGGAACTGATGGGACGCGACGCTGGTTTCATTGCCCTGTATGCCGGCATTGCCGGTGGCGCAGACGTGATCCTGATCCCTGAGATCCCGTTCAATTACGCATCCATCTGCCGCAAGGTGCAAAGCCGCATCAATTCAGACCATCATTTCAGCCTGATCTCAGTGGCTGAAGGCGCAGTACCAGCCGGGGAAGAACCGGTATACAAGAGCGTAGGTGACGGCATTACCGTGGCGCGGCTGGGGGGCATCGGTCACGTTGTGGCGGAAGAACTGGCCAACCGCTGCGGTTACGAAACACGTGTCACCGTGCTGGGACACCTGCAGCGCGGCGGTTCACCCACCGCATTTGACCGCAACCTGTGCAGCCGGTTTGGTTCGGCTGCCGTGCGCCTGGCGGTATCCGCCGGGTTTGGGCGCATGGTGGGTCTGCACGCTGCCCGCGTGGTGGATGTATCTCTGGCGGAAGCCCTGGCCACCCCGAAACGGGTGGACATTCACGGCGATACGGTGATGACCGCCCGTTCAGTGGGCATCTCTTTTGGAGATGAAGTGACATAAAGGTGAATTGGACAGGAAGATGGACTTAAAACAGGAGACCGTCTTGCGACGGCCTCTGTTTTTTTTGCAGCAGCGCCCTTTATCGAATATCGAGGAGGGGCGCCGCTGCATGACGTTTGGTACTACTATCCATTGTCGACACCACCTCCTCATCGTTAGGATGGCGATTTAATTGTTGAGGTATTCTTCCCCCCGGGCAACCCCGGCCCTGTTTACTGAGCAAAGTATCGCATACTCTTGAAACAATGTCAATAAAAATTTCATAAGAAATGTCTAATTTGTCAGGGGATGTAGAATGTAAAGCGCCAGTCGTTTCCCAGCAGATCGATCTCAGATGTGTATCCAAGGATCTCAAACCAGGTCTGACCGGGTTTGAAGGCAAACGGCGTTCCATCCTCGGCAGTCAGAGTGAGCACATCATCAGCCTGCTGGCGTTGCCAGTGAACGTTGAACAACTGGCCATCCCTGGCTATATAAGCCGGGCCGCTGCCTTCCAGACGCACATCATACACCTGCGAATCATCGGTTTTCACCAGTTCCACATAATCTGCCAGTACCATGACCACGTTTTCTGCCCCCACCTGCACGCCGTCCTGCAGGTCCATCAACGGTTCGTAAACTTCATTTTCCCAACGCGGGTCATCCTGGGCATCGGCAAAACGCAAATAACGACCGGTGGCAGGGTCGTAATCCCAACGGTTGTAAACGGCGGTGGAATAACGCACATACACCCGCTCAGCCGGTTTCCCATTGGAAGGCGGCTGCGCTCCAAAAACCATGCCGCTTAAATCGGGAAGGGTATTATCCACCCCCAGATTGGTGATGTAATCACGCAGGGCGGGGCCATCCACCATCAGGTAATTCTTTTCATCCGGGTCATACCGGCAGATCGCCGGACAGGAATCGGGTTGTTCCAGCAGGATACGGTCGCCGTAATCCGCAGCAAGGAGTGCATCCAGCAATTCCTTATAAGCGCCGCCAAACACAAACACCGGCCCGTACATCTCCATCAGGCGCATATCAAACCAGCGCGCCGAGCGAATGGGCCCCACGCGGGCGGGCTCCTGCCCGTGGTAAATGGCGGCAAAGCGGGTGGTGCCGAACTCGGTGTAATATTCATATACAATATCTGCACGGCTCACACCCCACTGTTCACGCGGGCGCGGCAGGTTCTGAATCTTAATCATCACCGGACGGCGGTTCAGCCAATCGCTGCCGGAAGGCAGTCCGGTCAACGGATTGAGCGCCCCCGCCTGGGCTGTGATTTCCGGCTGCGGAACCGCGGTGGGTTGCGCAACCTCCCCTGGCTCAAGCGCCATCGGCGTTTCACGCGCCGACAGGGTGGAGACCCCACCAACCACCGGAGCCGTGGTGCACCCACTGAGCAATGCAACCGCCAGCCAAAAAACTCGTAAATATCTTACAGATGAACGCATCTTCATGCAGCCATTTTACCCTTGATAACCTGTGCTTGCACGCAGCCATTTATGCTCTATAATCAATCATCATGGCATTTTCACTGGTAAATCTATTTAACAATCGCATATTCAAGCTTATCGTTGTAGCGCTGACCGGCATTTTACTGGCATTCTGGCTGGTATACACCCCCGACGGACTGCTTGGCAAAGCCGACGCCGTTGGCTATTCAGTTTGCCACCGCATACCGGGGCGCTCATTTCACATCGGTGAACGCGCTGTGCCGTTATGCGCGCGTTGTTCCGGCATGTACCTGGGCGCGCTGCTGGGTCTGGCGTATCAAATGCGCCGGCCAAAGTTCGGAAAGCTGCCCGGCTTGAAAGTGGCCATCGTCTTGGGCATCTTCTTTGTGGCATTTGGTGTGGATGGATTGAACAGCTACCTGCACTTCTTTAAAAACGCTCCCCACGTCTATGATCCGCATAACTGGCTGCGGCTGGCCACCGGAACAGGCCTGGGGCTGGGAATGGCAGCCGTGCTGCTGCCCACCTTCAATCAGGCGCTGTGGAAAGACTGGAAGGACGAAGCGGCTCTCTCAAGCTGGACGGATCTGGCATGGTTGATAGGTCTGGCGGTGGTTTTGAATGGTATTATATTAATTGAAAACCCACTCATCCTCTATCCGCTCGCATTGCTCAGTTCTGCAGGTGTACTCCTTTTACTTGTGATGATTTACAGCGTTGTCTGGTCTTATCTAACCGGGAAAGAAAACGCATTTACCACGCTGCGCGAGGCAGGCTGGGTGCTTTTTCTGGGGTTTTCCACCGCACTGTTGCAAATCGCGGTGATCGATCTGGGACGCTTCCTGTTTACCGGAACCTGGCAGGGCATCATCCCGCTGGGATAAGGGAGGGCTTATGGAATTGCTTGCCGTTTTTACCGCATTTGGTTTATCTGCAAGTGCAGGTTTAAATGCTTACATTCCCTTGCTGGTGGTGGCATTACTGGCAAAATACACCGACCTGCTGCACTTGAGCAAACCGTGGGACGCTTTAACCAGTTGGTGGGTGATCGGTGTGGTGATCTTCCTGTTGTTGATCGAGATCTTCGCCGACAAGGTTCCGGCGGTCAATCATATTAACGACATCATCCAGACCTTTGTGCGTCCCACTGCAGGGGCAATCGCCTTTGCAGCCAGCGCCAATGTGATCACCGAAATCAACCCGATTATTTCATTAATCCTGGGGCTTTTGGTTGCCGGTGGTGTGCATACTGTCAAATCTGTGGCGGTGCGCCCGGCGGTCACAGCGGTCACTGGCGGGGCAGGCAATGTGCCCGTCAGTATTGCTGAAGACCTCACCTCAACCATCATCTCCATCCTGTCTGTGGTGGTGCCCGTCATTGTGGCGTGCCTGCTGGTGCTGCTGACCGCTTACATCATCTGGCGAATGTGGCGCAAGCGCGCGCCTTCTGCTTCATAGTTTTGGGTTAAATTGTTGTCATTCAGGAGGATCCATCCATGTCTTATCAAGAGCCATACGCAAGACCGCCCGTACCCGGCCCACAGACCAGCACCATGGCTGTCCTCAGCCTGATCGCCGGCATTGCCGGCTGGCTGGGCGTCTTTGGTCTGGGCGGGCTGCTGGCCGTCATCTTTGGCCATATCGCCAAGAAAGACATCCGCAACAGTAACGGCTACACCACCGGTGACGGCATGGCCACCGCCGGTCTGGTGCTGGGCTACGCCAATCTGGCGCTCAGCCTGCTGGGTCTATGCCTGTTCCTGTTGATGATGGTGGGTGTCATCGGCGCTCCGGTGTGCATGATCCCGTTCATGAACGGGATGGAATCATATTAGCCAATCAACCTAGAGGAGGAACCAAGCCATGTCTGATCTGCCGCCCGTTGAACCCGTACAGGAACCCCTGCCGCCCTCAGAAAAAGCGACCATGAAGGGTAGTGATGTGGGCGCCGTTGAATACCCCCAGGTGACCGCCACACCGGCAGCCACCGTCGTTGAACCCCCCGCCAAAAAGAAACTGCCGTGGTGGGCCATTGTCCTGATTGTGCTGGTGGTGCTGTGCTGCTGCTGCACCATCGCTGTGGTCATCGCCGCGCTTTCCGGCGCTTTTGGCGAAATCGACCTGGAAGACTACATGCACCTGCTGCCCCTGGCGGCTGCCTACCTGTAATATCAGATGGCGCACTTTGCCCCTGAGAAATTCAGGGGCTTTTTTTTATGCCAGGCTCTCAAACCATTCAGACAGATGGAAATTCCCATCAGACGGGAAAATGCTTTTCAGTTCCCGCATGGCATTCAGCGCGTATTGGCGGGTGGAGACTTCCATTTTCAGCGCCTCAAACTCGTCCTCATCCAGCACACGAGCCTCCCCGTCCGGCAGCACCAGCAGGTCCAGCGCAAGATCGACAAATGAAACACTCCCATCCTGCACCACCACCGGCAGGCAAATGTTGCAGTACCAGGCCTTCACCTTGTCGTCATCCCGGTCGTGAATTTCAAAAATGTTTTAGCCCCGGCCTGTGGGATAAGCCTCCACAAACAGGTCATTGCGTTTGAGGATCAAACCCTCAAATGGCATGTCATCCCGGTTGAACAGCGCATCGATCAACACACCGCCGCTGTGCTGGCGGATGACCCT
>DAOUGC010000079.1:0-2420 GCA_034429695.1 Levilinea sp. | reverse complement strand
TCAGCCACCGGCGCGCTGCGGGTATTCCAGGATTTCTTCATTGACCTCGACCTGCCGCTGGCCCTCACCGTTGGGGATGACGTATCCATTCCGGTGGGTGTGTTCAATTATCTCGAACAGCCGCAAACCGTGCGTCTTGAACTTCAACCGGCTGACTGGTTTGAACCGCTGCAGGACCTGGAACAGGAAATGGAGATCGGCGCAAACGATATTTCGGTGGTGTACTTCCCCATCCGCGTGACCGGCTTTGGCAGCCAGCCTTTCCAGGTGACCGCCTACGGTTCGCGCATGTCTGACGCCGTTCGTAAGATGGTCAATGTGTACCCGCAGGGAAAGCAGTTTTCATTCACGCAGTCTGATCGACTGGCTGCGGGTAGTCTTGCCGTGCCCGTCAGCCTGCCTGCCGAAACTGTTGCAGGAACGCAGACCCTGCAGGTGAAGGTGTACCCTAGCATGGTGGCGCAGGTGGTTGAAGGGCTGGAGAGTATTCTGCGCATGCCCAACGGCTGTTTTGAGCAGACCTCGTCCAGCACCTATCCCAACGTGCTGGTGATGGATTACCTTAAGAGTACCGGTCAGATCTCGCCTGAAGTACAAATGAAGGCTGAACAGTACATCAACCTGGGTTACCAGCGCCTGCTCACCTTTGAAGTGGACGGCAGCGGCGGGTTCTCGCTGTTTGGCGATGCACCCGCCGACCGCATGTTGACGGCATATGGTTTGCAGGAATTTGCCGATATGAGCCAGGTACATGCGGTGGATGAACGCCTGATCGAACGCGCCGCTGAGTGGTTGCTTTCACAGCAACAGTCAAACGGCACATGGCAGAACGATCAAGGGCTGGTGCATGAGGACAGCCTGTCCAGCCTGGGCGATGACCCGCTGCCGGTCACCGCTTACGTGACTTGGAGTCTGGTTCAGGCCGGGTATGGCGATGATGCCCGTCTTGAAAAATCACTTGCGTATATTCGCGAGAACGCAGGCAAGGCGCGCGACCCATACGCCGCTGCCCTGGTGGCCAACGCACTGGTGTCTGTTGACCTGCTGGATGGAAAAATGAGCCAGCCCACGCTGGCGGCGCTCGACCGGCTGGCTGGCATGGCGCAACTGGAAGACGGGACTTACTTCTGGCCTTCGGATCTGGCCACCTTCACCGGCGCCAGCGGGGCGACCGGCAGTATTGAAACCACTGCCCTGGCGGCACTGGCGTTCATCCGCAGCGGTGAAAACCCCGAGATCGCCAACGCATCCCTGGCTTACCTGGTGCGCCAGAAGGACTCCTACGGTACGTGGTACAGCACCCAGGCGACCGTTTTGACGCTCAAAGCGCTGATCGAGTCGGTGCGCGGCAACGCAGATGATACCAATGCCGTGGTCACCGTGCGTCTGAACGATGGTCAGGAGCGCAGCGTGACGGTGAACGCCGAAAATTACGACGTGGTGCAGGTGGTGACGTTTGATGACATCAACCTGGGGCGTGAAAACCGGGTTGAAATTGAGATGGAGGGTGAAGGTGAGTTGATGTATCAGGTGGCAGGGAGCTATTACCTGCCTTACAAGGCGTTGCCGCTTTACCCTGACCTGCAACCGCTGATCCAGCCGGTGGAGATCCAGGTGGATTATGACCGCACACAACTGGCGGTCAATGACAGCGTGACAGTGGATGTGCTGGTGAATCTGCTGCCGGAAGGCTCAAGCGCCGAATCGGCGATGGTTGACCTTGGCCTGCCGCCCGGTTTCACGGTCTCCACGGAGGATCTGGATGCGCTGGTGGCGCGTTTTAACGATGTGCCGGAGGATTACGCCTTTCCGAAGATCGAACGGTACGAGCTGACCCCGCGCCAGGTGCTGGTTTATATCACCGATTTGCGTCAGGGAACCCCGCTGGAATTCAGTTACCGCATGACGGCGCGCTTCCCGCTGCGCGCGCAGGCTCCGGCAAGCACGGTTTATGATTATTACAACCCGGATGTTTCAGGGGATAGCGAACCGTTGCTGGTGGAGGTGTCCGGAGGGGAGTAGGATGAGTGGATTTTGAACTCGTCGGCGGGCTGAGAAAGCATCAGCAGTGTTCCAACTAATTAGTCCAAGGGTGGGCTGGCGTTTTTCCAGCCCACCGTTATTTACCGCTGAGAAAGCATCACGCCAGCGAAGCTGGTGTGCCCTACCAAACAAACAAATCGGCGGCTTGGAAGAGCACCTCGCCGGTGAAACGGGCGCTCCGCCCTACAAAAAACCACGACAAGGGTTTTGATCCCTGTATATGGAAAATGAACCCGCTCATAATTTGGTAGCAACTGTGTTAAAAGTCAAGCAGGAAGCGGTTGTTTTTGGGTGGTGAAATTCGGGTTCCAGGTGGTCTGGTGAGCCACCATCGAATTGAGAATCGTTAACAATTTCCGCATACAGGCTGTCATTGC
>DAOUGC010000078.1:0-9810 GCA_034429695.1 Levilinea sp. | reverse complement strand
TGCAGTTCACCCTGGCTGCGTTGCAATCGGCGGCAAGTGGTAAAGAGGTGCGCCCGGACGAGGTGTGCTAGGAAGTAGGTGGTGGGATGTGGGAAGTGGGAAGAAACCGTAGGGCGGATCGCCACCAAGTTGGCCCGGCGCGGGCCCGTCACCGAATGGGACACGAATGAACGAATGATGGATTCCCCCTGAATGCAGGGGCGCGGCGGGAGGCTGCGCGTTGTCCGGTCATGGATTCCATAGCCGCACCCGCCACCGAACGTCCAACCACCGGTCTGGGATTTAACACGAATGGTACGAAAAGACGAATTGCACGAAAAGAAAACAAACGTCGGGTTGGAAGAACGCCAACCCGACCTGCGATTCCCGATTTTTTGTCGCGGCGCATAGCGAGCGCTGAAAACGGTCATTTTGGCGGGACGGGCTATGACTGCCCTGGTTGATTCCCGCGGTATCCCCCGCCCGTCCCCTACAAAAACCTGTCTGATGGGTTTACGTCCCTCTGACCTCTGAACACTGACCTCTGAATACTGACCTCCACCTACTTCCTACCACCCACTGCATTCTTCCTTTTCTCTTTCACCCACAGTGGTAGGGTGGGCTGATGTTCTCTCAGCCCACCGAGATGAACCGCGTCCACCACGGTGAAAACGCGAAGCAAAAACCATCAACGAGAAAACCCACTGCACGCGATGGAAAATATTGGATCCGTGAAAGAAATTGTTTTTTATTCTCTGGCCGTTGAAAAAAATCCCGTTTGCGGCTATGTTACAATGTTTTCATGGGTGCGCTTTCTTCGACAATTTCAGATACAGACCGGTTGGTGGCGGAATTGTGCGTGCATGGGGTGGCCTATTTATCCACACCCGCTCCCATCGATCGGGTTAATCACCGCCCGCCCGCCGATTTAATCGCAGATTGCATCCGTCAGCCTGAGAGTCGGGTACGCACTGCGGTGATCCCACTCCTGTTGTTGCACCCAGAGTTTGCCGAGGTCATGGACGATGCACTCGCGCGTTTGTTGCCCGATCAAGCTCGCCAATTAAAATTGTTTGTTACCGCCAGTCACCACCTACAACGAAAGTATCAGGCAGAGCTTGCCAGGGTGGTGCCAGAGTGGCGCTGGTTGCCGGATCTGTTTGGTGCAGAGCTGGGTATCCCCCCCGGCCAATCGCCGGATAAAGCTTTGCAGGATCTGGGTCGCAGACATCAGGAGATAACCGGGGACCTTGCCAACTGGCAGGGAACCTATGAAAATGCGGCTCATCATCTGATCCGACGCATACAATAACGATAGGGGACATGGAACCGATCAATGCCAATGCATTGAAAAGATTTCTTGTCCGTGTGGGAGAACTTCAATCCCAACGGGCGAATTTGTATCTGCTTGGTGGTAGCGCATTACTTTTGCTCGGTAATCCGCGGCAAACTCTGGATATAGACTATACAACCGATCTGTCTGAAACCAACCGGAAAACGTTTGAAAAACGAATGAGTGAACTGGCTGCCCAATTCGGGTTCGAAATTGACGCTGTCCCGTTGGGCGAATTCATTCCGTTACCCGAAGGTTTTGAAAGCCGCAGAAAATGGGTAGGTCAATACGGGCAATTGGATGTCTAAATCTTTGATCTGTATTCCATAGCACTCAGCAAAATCGCCCGAGGGTTTGATTCGGATTTGGATGATGTCGTTTTTCTCGTCCGGCAGAACCTGATCGATCTGGAAGAATTAAGAAATTATTTCAAAGAAATTCTACCTCTTGTGTCCAAAGCAGATATATCACCTCGGGAATTTCAGCAATATTTCGAGTCGGTTATAAAAAGGTTGTCCCGGAAGACATAAACCAACAAGACGCGAAGGCCGCGAAGAAAAATTTATCTGTTCCCACCCTTGTGAATTACCTTAAGGCAGACAACCACCGAACGTCAACTGACATCCACCTACTTCCTACCACCCACTGCGTTCTTCCTTTTCTCTTTCACCCACAGCAACCCAAACCCGATGCCGAGCAGCGCCAGGTTGAGCAGGAGCACCCAGTAGACCACGCCGATGCCTTCCGCGCTGATGCGCAGCCAGCCCAGTTCTTGATAATCCAAAAAGAAGTACGGAACCAGCTTGCCGCTGAAGCGCACACCGGCGAAGGACAACGCCAGCGCTTCGATCAGGTATGCCCCTGGCAGGATCAGCCCCAGCCAGGTGTGGCGGCGGGTGCTGTGGTAAGCCGTGTCGCACAGCAGGAAGTCAGCCAGGGCAAGCAGCGGGGCCAGGTTGTGCAGGAAGATGTTGGACTTTGAGGTCAGGTAGCCGGGCGGCACCAGCGGGATGAGCAGCAGCGAGAAGACCAGGAAGGTCAGCAGGATGCCGACGGTGGCGGTGAATTTCGCTGCGTATAGCCAGTTAGGGATGGAGCGGTGACCGTTGCCCAGCGCGTCAATGACCAGAAAGATCAGGCATATGGCAGCGATGGCGATGTTGCTCTGGATGGTGTAGTACAGAAACACTGAATCCGAGCCCATGAACGAGCCGCCATTTGGCTCAAAGTGGCTGGCGATGCCGGTGTAGGCTGAGACAATCACGCCCAGCTTGAGCCACAGCCCGACCGTCCAGGTGGTTTTGGAGAGTTCTGTCTTCATTGTGCGCCTCGCGAGACCCCGGATGTTGATGCAGGAACAATTGTCATTATAGTCCACCTGTCACGGCCGTGGTTGGCAGGGATAAGCAGTGCGGGGTGGCAGCAGTTGCTCTCACATTAGAAAACATTCACCAAAATTCGGTGTGTCATGGCAGCCGAACAGGGTGATAATTATATACACACATTTCGCGCACCTTGCGCATCAGGGAGAACCATGCTGACACCCAAAGACATTCTCGGGCAGTTGCCCGGCGGACGCGTACTCGACCTTGCCACAGGCGGGGGGAGCTTTATTCATTTCCTGCTGGAAGGCCTGCCCGGTTTCACTGAAATTATCGGGGTGGATAACAATGAACGCGCCGCCGCCGCTTTTGCCGCCGCCTTCAAAGACCAGCCCAATGTCCGTTTTGAGCCGGGGGATGCTGCCCACCTGGGTTATCCCTCTGAATCCTTCGACCTGGTTTGCATTTCGAACTCGCTGCACCACTTTGAAGACCCGCAGCCCGTCCTGCAGGAGATGCTGCGCGTGTTGCGCCCCGGTGGGCATATGCTGGTCTCAGAGATGTATTGCGACGGGCAGACCGAAACGCAGATGACGCACGTGCATCTGCATCACTGGTGGGCGGCGGTGGATAGTCTGAACGGGGTGGTGCACCGCGAGACCCACCCGCGGCAGGATCTGGTGGGGTTGGTGGAGGCGCTGGGGCTGGGGGATCTGGCTCTGTTCGACCTGGCCGATCTATCTGAAGATCCCAGACATCCTGACCTGGCTGCTGAGCTGGAGCCGGTTTTTGAACGCTACATTCAGCGCGCTGATGGGCATGCCCACCTGCAAGCGCGCGGGGTTGAATTGCGCCGGCGGGTGCAGGAGATCGGTTTTCACAGTGCCACCACCCTGGTGGCACTTGGCCGGAAGAAACAAGCCTGAACCATCTTCTTTTTGGATAGGTGATCAACCAGAGGAGCGCGGCATTCACCGTCTCGCTGCGAAGAATCATGAATATCGCATTATTCTATTACGATGACTTTGTGGAATTTGAAATTGTCCTGGTGGGTTTGCTCTTTCATCAGCAACATCAGATCATGGCAGTGGCTCTGGAAAGCCGGGAGTACAAAAGCGCAGAAGGTCAGAGGTTCTGTGTTGATCAGGTGCTGAGTGATGTGTCTGTGGATTCAATTGATCTGCTGGTTATTCCCGGTGGTGACCCAGCCAGGCTGGTGAACAGTCTGGAGTTGAAGAATTTTTTGGAAAAGATGATTGCCATGGATCGAAAAGTGGCGGGCATCTGTGGTGGCGCCGAGGCGCTGGCTGGAATGGGTTTGCTCAAGGGCAGGAAATGCACCGGTGGTACAGAGGGTGAAAAACCGGGCATGCAGGAATATGCATATTTCACCGATACGTTGTTGTCGGATGAGCAGGTCGTCGTGGATGGTAATTTCATCACCGCCCAGGGACGCGCCTACGTTGAGTTCGCTCTCGAACTGTCCCGCCAGATGGGAGTGACTGTCGGAGAACAGGTGTATCAAAAGGGTTTGAGGTTCTTCAGGAATGTTCGTTAAGCAAAAATGACGCCCCGTTATTTCTCGGCTACTGAATTGCGTGACCAATACACCAGAAAAGATAATCCATGATCGAACTTGCCATAACAGAATTTGAACGTGTCCTGCCTTTGCTGTCAGGAATCAGGCAAAAGGTGCTGCCCCACGCTATATGTGGAGGATTCAACCCAGGGCGTGTTTTTGTTGACCAACGAGAAAACCCGCAGGTTGCCTTGATCTGGTCATCGGTGGGTTATTTTTTTCTGGCCGGCGACTCGAAACTGGCCGGAAATTTGACAGATATCCGCCAAACCCTGACTGAAACATTTGTGCCAGCTTCACGAGCCTTGGGGGAGACCGGGTTTATCCTGGTCCCTTCTGACCATCACTGGAAGGATCATCTCGATGAACTGCTCCCGGGGCGTGGTGCCATTGAAATATACCGTCGCCCATTTGTTTTTGACCACATTCAGCATGCAATCCAGAATGACAGTGTGGAGGGCATTCCCCAAGGATTCCTTCTCAAACCTGTGGATGGAACACTTGCAGAAGAGATTGGAATCCTTGCCAGTTGGGTTTCCGTGGAACTCTTCCTGCAAAATGGCCTTGGTTTCGCCTTGATGGACGGCGATGTAATCGCCAGTGTCTGTTATAGTGTCTTTGCCAGCAGCACGCATCTTGAAATCGATGTGCACACGGATGAAAGGTATCGGCGTCGGGGACTGGCAGTTCTGACAGCTGGTGCGTTCATTGAAGAATGCCTGGTACGCAGTCTGCAGCCAAACTGGGAATGCTTCTGGGAAAATGAGCCTTCCATCGCACTGGCAGGCAAACTGGGCTTCAAAGCCGAATCGGATTATCCAGTGTGGTACTGGGAGGAATAGTACCGCACGGGTATGCCTGAATATTTTTTGGAACGCCAGCCCGGTTGTGAAAGCTAGGAAGCGGTTGAAGCCCGTCCCTCCAGAAAGTATTGCACATGAGCTTCCAGGTCCATCGCCGGCGTGAACCCTTCCCCGGCTGAGCGGGAGATCATGGAGAAGTAAATCAACGGGCCCAGCAACGAAGCCACACTGTGCAAGGGCGGTTCGGGTTTCAGCACCCCATCAGCCTGGTAGCGCCTGATGAGTTCACCGATGGACTCGAACAGGCCCAGCGGTTGGTTGAAGGAATCAGCCAGCTCGGGGTTGCGGCTGAGTTCGGCAAATAATACAAAGAAGAAGTGTTCGTTCTGAATTACCCCCACACGGTATGCCTGCAATACCCGTAACAGGTCGGCGTGAATATCCCCCGTGTAACGGGTTGCTGATTCAAATTCACTGAGTTCGACCAAAGAGCTGATCGTGCGTTTGATCAGCCCGGCTTTGCTGCCAAATTTGCGAAACAGGGTTACTTCGCTGACCCCGGCCGCATCGGCAATCTGGCGGGTGGTGGCTCCAGCATAACCACGCGCAACAACAACTTCCATCACGGCCTGATAAATTTGCATATCTTCAATGATTTTTGGCATCACCGGCTCCCGGGTTGATTATAGCATTTGTATGTATTGACTAACAATAAATATGGCTGTATACTAATGTTAGTGATTGCTTACATTAGATGGAGGCAGCATGACCCTCATTCGAACCATACTTAAAGCCATGATGGCCGTGGCCGGTGAAAAGCCGTCACTGGATCGCATGCTCGAAGCGATGGATCGGGAACTGCGTAACTTACATACGCTCGTTGAACCCGATGTTTGCGCAAAACCGCGCAGCCCCTTTGACAGCCCGCACCTGACGTTTGACCAGACGAGTATGGCACGCTTTTCTCTGGGCCAGATTATTTCCTTCCTGTCTGTCATGATTCCATTGCGGGTGCGCATGAGCCAGAGCGCGAGTATGTATAACGGCAAATATGAGATTGGCAAGACGGAGGCAACGCCACAATTTCTGGCTGACCTCGAAAACATGGCCAGGACAGCGGGCGCTGCTGATATTCGTTTTGTGCGGGTGCCGCGTAATGCCATCTTCCAGCACAAGGGGATTCCCCACGAATATGCGGTGGTCATCACGGTGGAGATGGCTCAGGACAATATCGGCACAGCGCCGAGCTTTGCCGCCATGCGCGAAGTTGCCAAAGGATATGGCAATCTGGCGCGTATTTGCAACCGGCTGGCCGGTTTCATGCGCCGGAATGGGTTCGCAGCTTACCCCGGTACAGCCCTGGGTGGGTTGACCGATTATCCCCACATTGCTGAAGTCGCCGGGTTGGGGGCAATTGGTTATCACGGGATGTTGATTACCCCCAATGAGGGCGCTCGAGTACGCATCAACACCATTTACACCAATATCACCAATTTGCCGGTCAGGACCGGGAATGAACATGTGTGGGTGCGTGATTTCTGTGCAAAATGTAAAAAGTGCATACGCGGATGCCCGGTTCAGGCAATTTATGAGCACCCCCTTCCACGCGGCGATGGCGGCATGCAATGCATCGATCACGCTGCCTGCCGGGACTATTTTAACCAGGAATTCGGGTGTGCAATTTGCCTGGCAAAATGCCCGTTCAGTGAGCAGGGTTACGAAAAGGTCAGAATGCGCTTCAAAGGCAACCCGAATGCGCCAAAGTACCGGATTCCGGTGGGACGTGATGCGGTTTTGCCTGCTGGTGAAAAGGAGTAATCCAAATGAAAAGATTTCTGCTCTCTGAAAGAATCCGCAAAGCGCCGCCCATGCTGACCATCGAGCCATACCTGCGCCCGCAGGATCAACCGGTGGCAAGCCGTCCGGAAGCACGCCAGCCCTTGCTGGTACCCCTGGTGGTGCTGGATTATGGCAGCATTACTGCGCGCTTTAAACATATGCGTCCCATTCGCCAGTACCTGACCGGCGCCGTTCGCGAAATGTGGAAAAGCGCCAGCAGCATCCGTCAAAACCCATACAGCAGCAGGAAAACGATTGACCCGCACACCCTGAGCGAACTTGAAACCTACGCAAAAAGCCTTGGAATTGCCGAGATCGGCTACACCGTGGTCAACCCGCATTACATCTTTCGGGGGTTTCGCATCCTGTTCCCCAATGCAATTGTGTTTACGATCGAAATGGATCGGGACAAAATCCGCCAGGCGCCTTCGCTGCCATCCTACATCGAAATCTGGCGCACCTATTACGAGGTCGGGGTGATCGTGAACAAGATAGCCGATTTCCTGCGGCAGAACGGATACAACGCACACGCCGGTCCGGCAGTGGGTGGCGATGTGAACTACGTCCCGCTGGCTATCGATGCCGGGTTGGGTGTATCAGGGAAAAACGGCATGCTGATCACCCGCCACAGCGGTCCGCGTGTGCGCCTGGCGGCTGTGTACACCGATATCGAAAACCTGCCGTTTTCGCAGGAGAACCCCCACGCCTGGGTGCGGGATTATTGCGAGAGCTGCAATGTGTGCATTCAAAAATGTCCGGCTGGGGCAATCCATCCGAGCGCGATCACTCTGGCGGATGGCGGTCCAGTGTACATTGACCACACCAAATGCGCCATGCCATTTTCGAATGATCTCGGCTGTACGTTGTGCATCAAGTTATGCCCGTTCAGTAATGCCAGTTACGAGCGGTTGAGACAGGCAGCCAGGCATGGTGATCACAACCTTCAGGACCCCGGTACGGCTTGATGACAAAAAAACCACACCCCACGGGGAGAGGTGTGGGGTGTGTAGAGGGGGGTGAATCGCAACTGCGGCGGCTGATCAGCGTGTGGGGGACGGCGCTGTCATGGGTTGCCGGCGCAGCGGAATCCAAGGTTGGAAAAAGATGATGTGGGAGAGAATTCTTTATTGCGGTGGAATGCGCGCACATACTCGCCGGTGCTGAACCACGAGCCGCCGCGCACGATGCGCGCACCACCATATGGCAGGTCAGGGACGCCGGGGTCAAGCACCAGCCCGTACGGGTAGACAGCGCTCCAATCGGCGGTCCACTCTGAGACATTCCCAGCCAGGTTATATACGCCAGACGGACTGAGCGCATGGGGGTGGCTGTCAACCGGCAGGGTGTTTTCCAGCCCGCAATCCTTGTAATTGGCATGGTCGCAGTCCAGTTCATCTCCCCATGGGTAGGTGCGTCCATCCTGCCCGCGGGCGGCTTTTTCCCACTCTGCTTCGGTGGGCAGGCGGGCGCCGCGCCATGCGCAGAAAGCATTGGCTCCGTACCAGGTGACCTCCACCACAGGGTGGTCTTCGTACCCGGCGTCAGGCGTCCACACCCCATTCACCTGGTGCAGATAACCCTCTCCGTTGGAACTGTCATCCAGCCAGGTCATGCCGCCTTCTTGCTGATTACCCTGTTCATTCAGGAATGCGGCAAACAGCGCATTGCTCACCTCATACTGGTCGATGTAGAAATCTGAGAGCTGCACAGGGTGCACCGGACCGTTTCCGCCTTGTTCGTTACCCATCCAGAACAACCCGGCCGGAACCAGCCGCATGGGTATCTGCAGTCCATCCAGCCGTTCAACGTCCAGCGCAGGATCAGGCAGGGCGGCGGCCGCAGATGATTGCTCAGGCTGGAACGTGCCCGTCCAGGTTCCCAGGTTGACAAAGGTGTGCGAGCCGTGGGTCAACTCGATGAACATGTACCAGGTATCGCCCAGCCGGACAAAATTCGGCATGAAGATGTTGCTGAACTGGTGGTCACGTGTATTCTGGGGACCGAACACCGATTTACTCTGAGCGACCTGCCAGTGAATGCCGTCTGTTGAACTGGCCACATGCACTTCTCCGGCAGACAGACTGCCACCATTGGCGTGGAAGAACATCAACCAGCCGTCAGGGGTGGGTCGCACGCGCGGGTACTTGAGTTTGACCTCCCCCAAACCGGTATCAGCCTGGCGGAAGACCGGGTCACTGAGCGCAAAAGCTGCGTCAACCGTGTCTGGATCGTTGTACTTCACCCAGTGCACACCATCCACCGAGGTTGCCAAACCGATCATGCCGTTCGGATTACCGGCTCCAATGCCGATATAGTAAAGATAATACAGCCCATTGTGGAAAACCACATCGGGGCGTTGCAGGGCGGTGGCGTCCCAGCTATCAGGGTCAGGGGCGAGCACCGGCTGGGATTTGACTTTCCATGGCCCCATTGGATTGTCTGCGGTGGCCATGCCGATGCGCGAGGGCGGCGTGCCGGTGGAATCATCGCGGGTGTAAAAGTACAGCATCCAGGTACCGTCATCCTTGACCAGTGCAGCGGCGGCCAGGAAGGAATGCACAGGGTAGGGGAAATCCGCTTCCGGGATTATCGATTCAGTGGAATGAACGATCCAATTATAGCCATCCGGTGATGAGGCGTAGTGAATGTTGACCAGCGATGGGGGATAGTCGTTGGACGTGTTGAAGAACATGTGAAACAGGCCGTCGTGATACACCACCGCACCGGGGTCCTGGTATACGCTTTTCACTGCTTGATCGCCAGTCTGCGGCAGGATGCTGTTGTCTGGCATGGGAAACAGGGTGAACTGCATGTTCCCTGTTAAAGCCAGTGGAGCGGGTGTTGGAATCAGGGTCGGGCTGGCAGGCGCCTTAGTGAGGGTAAGTTCAACCGCTACTGGGGTGACTGTGGAAGCGGGGGGGTGGGCCTGGGGCTGACATGCGATCAGGCAGACAG
>DAOUGC010000077.1:0-5175 GCA_034429695.1 Levilinea sp. | reverse complement strand
GAAGCCGTAGAGCGCCTGTCCTGCTGCGCCCGAGGCAACCAGGATACCCACAATCAGGCCGCCCAAAGCGCCAACGATCATCAAGATGGTGCCCAGGTTTCTGGCTGTGCCAGCCGCGACATCCTCTTTCTTCATGATGTCCGTCCAGATCAGCCCCCAGCGTTTGACGCGTGGGTAGAGCAGGACCAGCAGAATGGGGCCGAGGATGAAGGCCGCGGCAAAGTTGTTAATCGTGATGGTGATGGACAAGAAGGCAAAGGGAACCATGCCCGCGAGGTCCAGGTACCAGGCGATAATGATGCCGCAAGCAGCCGCAGCGACCAGGGCAACGATTTCAAATGCAGCCAGTTTCTTAGCCGAGAATTTCTTGCCGCTGTTGGTGGTCTGCGACATGTCTCCTTCGGTCAGGCCAAATACACTGCCCCACATCTTGTAGGGGATGAACCCCAGGAAGAAGTTGCCAAAGAAGCCAAAGATTGAGCCTACCCCCAACGTGCCACCGAAGAGATCGCCAATGAAGTTACCAATGGCTGAACCCCAGGCCCCAGCCGGGCCAAACAACAGGCTAAAGACTGGCGGAAATACATTGGCAGGACGAACTTCCGTGATTCCGGGGATAATCGGGATACCGGCCTTGAAAACAATCAGGAAGGCGGCGTAAATCGCCGCAGAAAGCGCCACCAGGATGATCATCCGGGTGTTCTTCCACATCGTGACGACTTCTTTCATTGCATTCTCCTTTTGGCAAAAAATGGATCGATGGTGAACAACAACTTCAATAGGTTGCTTCACAAGACGCCTGAATAGAAATTTTCAAAACACCTCCTGTTGATCCTCACATGCGGTTCAAAAAAGGGAATTATTCTTCGGGCGGGTGCGAAACCATCAGCGCATCCTCACAACTACAACTGATCTGGAATGGCTCTTGCAGCACGCGGACAAGGAGAGCCGCCATGCGCTGGCGGACATCCGCCATATCGCTGCTGACGAAGGTCATTTTTTCTTCTAAGCCGGTGGCCCAATTAATCGAATAGGCCAGTGCGGCATAATGCATGTTCAACTCGCGGGCTAAAACTACTTCGGGAACGCCTGTCATGCCAACCACATCGCCGCCCAACATGGCATACATGCGAATCTCGGCCGGGGTCTCAAACCGGGGGCCGTTGGTGGCCACATAAACAGCCTGAGGCCGGATGGTCAGATCGAATTGCGGCGCGAGATCAAGGATTTTAGCGTTGAGCGACGGGCAATAGGGCGCGTCCATGCCGGTGTGCGCCAGGCCAGTTTTGCCGCCATCGTAGTAAGACAACGGACGGCTGTGGGTGAAGTCGAGAAAGTCAGTCAGCACTGTCAGCCCTGTGGGGGGAATCTCACGGTTGATGGAGCCCACGGCATTGGTTGCCAGGATACGCTTAACGCCCAGCATCTGTAACGCCTTGAGATTGGCGAGGTAATTGATCTTGTGCGGTGGTGTGGTGTGGTCCAATCCGTGCCGGGCCAGGAAAGCTAATTCGAGACCATCTTTCTGCCCAATATTGACCAGGGCCGATCCGTAACGCGTCTCGATGACCCGCTGCTCAAAGGTGAACCCGGGAATTTGATAAATACCGGTTCCTGCGATGATGGCTGTTTCCATAAGGTTACTGTTTAAAACACCTTTTATCCGAAATAGTGATGCAAATCATATGGGCTGAGGATGCCAAACTGGGTAATCACACCCGCGACGAGGTGCGGTGGGGTGATATCGAAAGCCGGGTAGTAAGCGTCAATTTCAGCGATCGTGGTGGGGATTCCGCGGCAGGCTTTCATTTCTGCCGGGTCGCGCTCCTCTATCTCGATCGATGCGCGGTCAGGTTTTTGCTTGTCGGGTCCCCAGGAGAAGACAAAATAAGGCACACCGTGGAAATGTGCCGCAATAGCATTCTGGAACGTGCCCACTTTATTCACCACGTGCCCATCCAAGGTCACCAGGTCAGCGGCGGTGAAATATTTCTGCACTTTACCCTGTGAGAGCACGTAAGCGGGCATGTTATCGCCGATAATTTGTACGGGAATACCCAACTCGTGCACGCTGGGCGCAGTCAGCCGGGCGCCTTGCAAGTAAGGACGGGTTTCGGGAGTAAAGACGCGCATGTGCTTTCCGGCCTTTTTTGCCAGCGCGAGCGCCAGCAGGAAGGAGGTTTCGGCAAAGCACATGGTTAGTATGCCATCTCCATCCGCAATGAGATGTGCGCCAAATTCGCCCGTGCGGGCGTAGTTCTGGTAATTAGTGTCGCGCAATTCCTCGATCCAGGCCAGCAACGCCGCTTCGACGTTTCGACCCTCCGTCAGTGCCAGTTCGATAACCTGCATGGCCTTTTCCAGCCGGCGCGCCATGGCTGTGTTGGTTGGTCGGGTGCGTACTAGGCGTTTGCGCGAGATTTCAAAAGCTTCACACTGGCGTTCGGCAGGCAAACTGGCAACCTGGCGGGCGGTGATGGCCATGGCATACAGCGCGGCATTCGCCGGGCCGCCGCCCTGGGTGACCATTTCCTCGATGGCGCGTGCCACTGCCTCGATGCTGTCACAGCGCACGAAGGCCTGCTCAAAGGGATACTTTCTCCGGTCGCCGATGATAACCACACCATCTTCGTAGCGGGCGACATTTTCGCGGCGCAGCAGGAAGGGCAGAAGGTCATTAATTTCTTGAGTGTTCATAAAAAACCATTGATTTCTAAAAGCGGGTCAATCCCTCAATAATGCCGTATCCCCGAAGGCGCAAGTAAATTGAAACGGCAACGAAGACGAACGAAAAGGCAAGCACCGCATAATCGGCAGTGCGCATCTCTAGCTTCTGATAAAAGGTGCGGTTTTCACGTGCACCAAAGCCTTTCGACTCCAATGCCATGCCGAAAATGTTGGTGCTGCGGATGGTAGAGATAAACACAGGCACCAGCAGGGGCAGAAACTTGCGCAGGCGCTCGATGATATTGCCCGATTCTAGGTCAAGACCACGGCTGCGCTGGGCTTGGGTGATGGTGACCGTGCTGGAGGCAATCGTTGGCACTAACCGCAACGCGGTTGAGATCGCGAAGCCCACCCGGTAGGGCATACCCATACGGATCATCCCCATCACCAGTTCTTCGTTGCGCGTGGTGCTGATCAAGATCATGCCGGTACTGATCATCAGGATCATCAGCATAGTGCGGGCCACGGCAAAGGAGAATGATTCTACGGTCAGGAAACCCAACAGGGGGGTGACGCCTTTTGAGAAAATGTTCCACAAGATCATGCTGGAAATGGTGAGCACGATCAGAACGATACGTATCCTGTACAGATTGCGTGCAGATCCGGATATGATGACCTGCACGATTAACAGGAACGCAACCGGCAGCATCCACAAGGGGTCTTCAAATAACAGGATCGCGACAAAGGTGAGCAGAAAAGTCGTGATCTTGGTACGCGGGTCCAGACGGTGAATAAAGGAGTTGTTGTCCAGATAAATCTCTGAGTCCATTATGACCGCGCTCCTTCAATGCATTTCACCATCTCTTGTGGGGTGAGGAAGGTATATCCCAACCGGTTGCTGAACTCCACGAAATGTGGCGGGCGCAAAAAGGCATCGCGTAATTCATCACCATGTGAGAATACCTCGCGGGTGGTGCCCTCCAGAAACACCTTGCCATCTTTCATTACAAAGACACGTTTCGCGTATTCTGCCACCACCCACATGTGGTGGGTGACGAAGATGATTGTGCTGCCAGTCTCGTTCAGGTGACGCACCATGTCCATCATGCTGCGTTGTTCGTTGTAGTCCAAACCGGTGGTGGGTTCATCAAGGATGAGAACCTCGGGTTTGGCCGCCAGCACCGAAGCAACCGCCACGCGCTGACGCCCACTCTTGGTCAGACTGAAGGGATCCTCTTCGTCCGCTCCCGCCAGGCCTACCGCTTCCAGCGCATCATGCACACGCTGGGTGACCTCTTCTTCGGGGAGCTTGCGCAGCCTTGGGCTGAAGGCTACTTCGTCGAAGACTGTCTCTGAGAAAATCTGGTAATCTGGATTTTGGAACACGTAGCCGACTTTCTGCCCCAATTTGAACACACCTTGTTTGGCGGTTGGCTGACCGTTGACCAGGATTTCACCCGCGGTTGGCATCAACAGGCCATTAAAGTGCTTTACCAGTGTGGTTTTACCGCTGCCGTTCTGTCCGACAATAGCAACCATGTCGCCCTCGAAGATATCCAGGCTTACGCCGTCTAACGCTTTACCCCCTTTGTTGTAGGTATGCTCTAGATTGCGACACTGGATGAGCGGCCGGGTAAGCTTTTCCAAGGCGGCCTTTTCGTCGGCAACAATAGTTTGGTATACTGGCTGGCTGATCTGCCAACCTGCTTGCTGGAAGGCTTTCACGCCTTCATCAGGTGTCAGCGGCAGGTATGGACCGCCCATACTCTTGAAGAACCTGGGGATGCCTAATGGCATAATTCCAAGGCCCTCAAGCATATCGCTGTCACGTAAGATCTCTGCTGCTGGACCTAATGTAACGATCTTGCCGTCTTTGATTAAGACAATCCGGTCGGCGTACAGTGCTTCTTCGGTCTCATGTTCGATCACCATCAGGGTCAGGTCGTCCCGCTTGCACAGCCGGTGGGTAATGTCAAAGATGCCCATCTTGCTGATCGGGTCCAGATCGGTGGTTGGTTCGTCCATTACCAGTACCGATGGCTTCAGCGCCAGCACTGAGGCGATGGCCAGCTTTTGCTTCTGCCCGCCGGATAGGGTGGAGGGTGGGCGGTTGCGCACGGCCTCGAGCCCAACATAAGCCAGGCACTCATTGATGCGGCGGCTAATTTCTTCGCGGTCGACGGAGAAGTTTTCCGGTCCAAAAGCCACTTCAAGCTCGACGTTGGTAGAGAACAACTGCGCCTCGAAGTCCTGGAAGACCATACCCACAATCTCGGCCATCTGGGCAACTGAAAACTCCTGGGTATTGCGGCCCATAATGGTGACTGTGCCATTCATCTTGCCAACGTGGAAATGGGGGATCAGCCCGTTGATAGTTGCGGCCAGCGTGCTCTTCCCGGCTTCGCTGGGGCCCATGATCATGACAAACTCGCCGCGGTTGATATCCAATTGAATACCATCCAGGGCCATTTCTTTCTGTCCTCGGTACCGGTATTGAAGGTCCCGAAT
>DAOUGC010000076.1:0-6940 GCA_034429695.1 Levilinea sp. | reverse complement strand
GCACTAATCGAATACCTGGTGGACACCTACGGTTGGGAGAGGTTTGAACAATTGCACCGCAACATCCCCGACCTGGAAACCACTGATGAAAGCCAGGAACTGGACGCCGCCTTGCAGGATCAACTGGGCATTACCCTCCAACAGCTCGATCAGGATTTTCGTTCGTATCTGTCCGAAATTCACGTCAGCCGGCAGGTGGTGGAAGACGTTTCGGTCACCATCCTGTATTATGATGTCGCCCGCGCCTATCAACGACGGTATGACCCGTCTGCACACTTTCGGTCCGTTTGGTTGCCCAATGTAGCCGAAATGCGGGAAAAGGACATCACCCGGGATCTTTATGCCGGACCGCAAAATGGTCCCAACCGGACACTCGAGATATTGATTGCCAGAGCCGGTCAGGCATTTCTTGATGAGGATTACCCAACGGCCCGCTCAATTCTGCAGGAAGTGCTGCTATACCTGCCGGATGCCGATATCACCCTCATCCCTGAGACAACAACCCTCCCCTGAGCAATGCCAAAAAATAAAACAAACCCGTGCGCCAATGCAGCGCACGGGTTGAATGATCCAATCACGAAATAGGTTTCGAGCTACGGGCAGGTTCCGCGGCCAAGCAGGGGCGCAATGATATCGGTGATAAAGCGCAACGGACCCCAGCACCATGAATTGGTTGCATCAATCAATACCGGCACGATCACGCACAGGCAGATCAAGATAAACGCGATCAAGAGGATGATCAACCACATGGGGAACTTCCGTTTGGGGGGCACTTCATCCACCACCACTTCCTGGCGGGCCGAGTAGGCCGGAGGTGGCGGCGTCACATGCTGGACAGGCGGCGGAGCATACTGCTGGGCGGGTTGCTGAACGGGCGGTGGGGTTGCAGTGGGCGTGAAGGTGGGTGTTGCAGGGCCACGCTGCGCAACCACCGTGGCGCCGGGGTCTGAACCTTCGAACACCAGGTTGATGCGCTCACCAAAGGTAATCACCTCACCGGGCCGTAGAGCATGGGGGCCAACCAGACGCTGCCCATTAATAAACGAGCCGTTGGGCGAGCCCAGATCCTCCAGCATCCAGCTATTGTAATCACCCATGAAAATGCGCGCGTGACGGCGGGACATTTCTGGATCGTTGATCACAATATCGTTGGCCAGATCGCGCCCGATAAAGAGTTCGTTCTTCTCCAGCGGAAATGTCTTGCCTTGAATGGGACCGGACTGCACCACAAGCCGGAAGGTTGGAAACATATAATTCCTCCTTTGGATAATGCTCTGTTTCTTTAGTTTATAGCGAGAAGTATTGCTTGTCAAACAATGGAAGGGATAATTACCAACGAATTAATTATACATAACATTGCATGGAAGGGAACCACCCAACCGGCAAAATTGTTGCGGTGCGCCGGTTTTCCGGGTGCCTTTCCCCGCGTTGCCATATCCAGTACAATTCTCATCCTGAGAGACCGTGGGGAACAACCATGCCAATTGTGATCATTCACCGCAAACAAAAGATCAACCTGGATGCTGCCGAAATCCGCGTTGATGATGCCCTCACCCGGCTGGGCTTTCCACCCGAGTCCTATCTGGTGATCCGTGATGGCGAAATGCTGTCACACGATGACCTGCTGCATGATGGTGATGAAATTAAATTGATCGCCGTGATCATGGGCGGTTAACCGATATTCAATATAAAGCCGGGGGCCGCACAGAGATTCTGCGCGGCCCTTTTCTTCTCCCTCAGAGTGATTGGCTTTATACCTGTTCCATGTACCGTTCAATCTCCCAGTCGGTTACACTGATACGATACGTCTCCCACTCGGCGGTACGGGCACGCACAAATGCCTCATACAGCGTGGGGCCAAGCGCTTCGCACACCACAGAGTCCCTGTCCAGTTCTGTCAGGGCTTCGGCCAATGAACCAGGCAATGAATCAATGCCCATGGACTTGCGCTCATTTTCTGTCAGCTCATAGATGTTGATGTTGTTAAGGGCATCCGGTGGGGTCATGGCTTTTTCAATGCCATCCAATCCGGCAGCCAGGATGACGGCAAAAGCCAGATACGGATTGCAGGAAGGATCGGGGCAGCGCAGTTCGGCGCGCACCGCTTTGTCCATGCCCTTATTGAAGCGCGGGATGCGGATCAGTGCGGAACGGTTGGTCTGCGCCCAACCGATGTACACGGGCGCTTCATACCCCGGAACCAGACGTTTGTAGGAGTTGACCGTGGGAGCCAGCACCGCCGACATGCCGCGCGCGTGCTTCAATTGACCGCCGATGAAGCCATACGCCATCCGGGACAATTTAAAGGGGTCATCGCCATCAAAGAACAGATTATTCCCATTCTGGTCAGAAATGGACTGGTGGCAGTGCATACCTGAGCCATTCTGTCCAAAGATCGGCTTGGGCATGAAGGAAGCGATCAGCCCGTGCTGCGCGGCAATGGCTTTGACCGTGTACTTTAAAGTCAAAACGTTGTCGGCAGCGCGCAGTGCGTCTGCAAAACGAAAATCAATTTCGTGCTGACCAAGCGCCACTTCGTGATGGCCAACCTCAACGTCCAGGCCCATGCTGATCAGCGCGGCCATCAATTCGTTGCGAACCCGCACGGCTTCGTCATCCGATGAGAAGTCAAAATAACCACCCACATCATGCGGAACCGGGTGAACCGGTGCCTTGTCGCCGTTCTTGCGGAACAGGAAAAACTCAGGCTCAGGACCAACATTGAAGGTCCAACCGCGTTCCTTGATCTTCGCCAGAATGCGCTTGAGCGCACCGCGTGGGTCGCCCGCAAATGGAGCGCCATCCGGCGTAAAAATATCGCAGAACAGGCGCGCGCGCCGCTGACCTGGCAGCGACCACGGCAGCACCGCGTAGGTTTCCGGGTCAACTTCCAGGTGCATGTCGCTTTCCTGAATACGGGAGAAACCTTCCACGGATGAACCATCGAACCAGATGCCGTTTTCCAGCGCACCGGCCAGTTGCCCAACGGGCATGTCCAAACTCTTCACGGTTCCATTGACATCGGTGAACTGGAAGGCAAGAAACTGAATATCGTCTGCCTTTACTCGTTCCAACAATTCCTTTGCGTCCATGCTTCCTCCTGAGTGGTTTTGCCACGGATTAAAATAAAAACAGGCATGCCGGGCATGCCTGTTAAAATACAATGCAAAAAGCGGGCTGCCCTTCCACAACATCCAACCACCAGACGGTCGGTCGGGTCACTGCGCTGCCCTGTTCCGATGGTCACCCACCGGGTTTCAGCCCGCGCTTATTTCGGAAGGAGAAAGGAGTCTGTGACCAGGCTCCGGAGGCATCCGCTGATCCTTCGATTTTCCACCCACCGGTTTCCCGGTGATGGTGTTAATCCCTCTTCGCAGAGGGAAACCTCCACCTCGTTACCTCGCCCATGCGAGGCTCAGCCGCTAATTCTCCGCTATTCAATTGGAAATAACTTGAGAGATAGTATCATATTATCTGCAAGTGAGTCAATACCCTTTTTTATTTTCCCATCCACATGGTCAATCCGTGATTTGCCCCCCATGAAAAAATCCGCCCCGGAAAACTGACCGGGGCAGACGGTGCTTATTTCTTCATGTACTGGTGCGCTGTGCGCTCCTCATTTCGGTCGGTGGCTGGCGGAGGTTCAGGCGATAGCAGGCTGATCTCCGCCCGCAGTTCAGCGGTCATGGGGATCTCAACCGCCTTAATGGAGCCTTCCAATTGTTCCAGGTTGCGCGCTCCCAGGATGGGCGCTGTAACCGCCGGGTGGCTCATCACCCATGCCACCGCCAGCGCAGCCGGACCCCAGCCGTGTTCCCTGGCATATTGTGTAAATCGGTCAGCCGTTTCGTACATCCAGTCATCACCATAGCGGGTCATGTACATGCGGTTTTCGGTCAGTCTGCCTTCCTCCGGTCGGCGGCCCATTCCGTACTTTCCGCTCAACAATCCTCCACCCAGTGGGCTGTAAGGAATGACGCCCAGACCTTCAGCTTTGGCCATCGGCAGGATCTCGACCTCCGCCTGGCGCTTGACCAGGTTGTACATGGGCTGCAGGCACTCAAAACGCGCCCAGTGGTGCAGCGCTGATATGCCCAGGGCTTTGCTGACCTGCCATGCCGCAAAATTGCTTGCCGCAGGGTAAAGCACCTTGCCCGCCTGCACCAGGTCATCCAGCGCGCGCAGGGTTTCCTCCAAAGGGGTGTTTTCATCAAAACGATGGATGAAATAAATATCCAGCCGGTCGGTATTTAAACGGCGCAGGCTGGCTTCCAGAGCGCTCATGATGTTGCGCCGCGAAGCCCCGCGCGCATTCACATCATCACTTGTTGGGAAATACACCTTGCTGGTGATCACCACCCGGTCACGCTCAGGCGCAATCAACCTGCCCAGAATTTCCTCACTCCGCCCGCCGGCGTAGGTATTGGCGCAATCAAAGAAGTTGATCCCGGCTTCACGGCAGCGCCGGTAGAGTTTTTCTGACATTGCCTCATCAGCGTCGCCGCCAAAAGACATGGTGCCAAAACACAATTTTGAAACCTGCATCCCGGTGGAGCCCAGGCGAACTGTATCCATGTTTCACCTCCGCTGTCATTCTACCCAGATCCGGCCCGCCCTGCCACCCCTTCAGCCGGGCTTTCACCACTTTTCCCCAATCTCTTGACCATTTGAACAAATGTACTATAATTATTTCAAGCCATTGCTCTGCATTTGGACCGATACGATATAATATATTCACCAAAGACAAGATACAGGAGTAGAAAGATAATGGCTCGAAAAAGCGCCCCCGCTCAACCTTTATCCTCAGAACCGCAAATGGACGATGCCCGTCGTGCAGTACTGGATCGCGCTCTTGGCGACATCATCAAACGTTACGGCGAAGGCTCCATCATGCGCATGGGTGAAGCCCGCCATCTGGCTGTTGAAGCCATTCCAACCGGCTCACTCTCGCTGGACCTGGCTCTGGGTGTGGGCGGCATTCCTCGCGCCCGTATCACCGAAATCTACGGTCCTGAATCATCCGGCAAGACCACGTTGTGCCTGCACATTGTCGCCGAAGTTCAACGCATGGGTGGAACCGCCGCCTTTATCGACATGGAACATGCCCTGGACCCGGCTTATGCCGCCCGCCTGGGTGTGAATGTGGAATCACTGCTGGTTTCGCAGCCAGACACCGGTGAGCAGGCGCTTGAAATCACAGAGACGCTGGTACGCTCCGGCGCACTGGACGTGGTGGTGATCGACTCAGTGGCAGCACTGGTTCCCCGCTCGGAAATCGAAGGGGACATGGGCGATGCCACCATGGGTATGCAGGCCCGCTTGATGTCTCAGGCATTGCGCAAACTGTCCGGCGCCATCAACCAGACCAAGACTGCGGTGATCTTCACCAACCAGTTGCGCCAGAAGATCGGCGTGATGTTTGGCAACCCCGAGACCACCACCGGCGGCATGGCGCTCAAGTTCTATGCCTCGGTGCGCCTTGATGTTCGCCGCATCCAGTCCATCAAGATGGGTGCTGAGATCATCGGCAACCGCGTGCGCGTGCGCGTGGTGAAGAACAAGGTTGCCCCGCCCTTCCGCACCGCCGAGTTCGACATCATGTACAACGAGGGTATTTCCAAGGTCGGTGACATCATTGACCTGGCCACCCAGCTTGAGATCGTGATCAAGCGCGGCGCCTTCTACTCCTACGGCGACATCCGCCTGGGTCAGGGTCGCGAGAACGCCAAAGAGTTCCTGCGTCAGAATCGCGATCTTGCCAACGAAATCGAACAGGCCATTCGCGCCAGAGCCACCACCGGCGCCGTTCCACTGGGCTTTTCGGGCAGTGAGGACGGTGATGGCGGTGGAGACGACGAATAATCCGCTTTCCGCCTGATCAAACCAATCCCCCGGGCTTCACTTCAACCCGGGGGTTTTTCTTATCCGCAACCGCTGGTGAGCACCTGGCTTCCTTCTTGCACCCATGTGAATACTTACTTTCCATTTTTTCACAGGTCGTGTACACTATGGATTGGAACCGCCTGATGAACACTCGCAAACTCTGCAAACTGATCCTGTTCCCCGTCCTGCTGCTGGCAGCCGGGTGTTCCTTTGCACCCACCCGTCAGGCGCCGTCCGCCGAGAAGGAACCGGTTTACCGTCCACCCACTCTGGCTCCCGCTGCTCAACAGGTGAGCGCCGAAGACGAAGGACAGGCAGGTGCAGAACAGCCCTCCGGCGAAACCGGCGAACAGGCATCCGGCGCATCACCCGCAGATTGCACCGATCAACTGGTTTTCATCAGCGATGTCACCATCCCCGATGGTACGGTCGTCGTTCCGGGAGCCACCCTCGATAAACGCTGGGAAGTGGAAAACGCCGGCACCTGCAACTGGGATGCCAGTTACACCCTGCAAAAAGTCGAGGGACCCGAACTCAATGTCACCTCAGCGCAGACCATGTTCCCGGCTCGCGCCGGGTCACGGCCGATCATTCGAATTGTGTTTACCGCCCCCACAGAACCCGGCACTTACCGCAGTGCATGGCAGGCGTTCAATCCTCAAGGGCAGGCGTTCGGCGACATCTTTTACATTGAGATAATCGTGGGCAGCGAGCAGCCCTGAATCAATGAGGCACACGCATGAAGTCCAGGGCGTTTAACTGGCAGTGGCTGCTGGCTGCAGTGTTGGGTGTAATGCTCATCGGCAGTCTGACGGTTTTCGTCTTTCTTTATCTGCGCTACAGTACCCGTATCATTGCCTGGGTTTCCGGGCTTCCTGCGGCGTCGCCCCCACAACCCGGCGATCAGATCGGTATGGCAGCCACCGCGACCCGCACCCCCTTTCAACCGCTGCCGCCGACCTTTACACCCAGCCTCACCCTGACCCCCACTGCATCGCCAACATCCACCGCCACACTCACACCAACGGCGACCAATACAATACCCCCAACCAATACC
>DAOUGC010000075.1:0-31933 GCA_034429695.1 Levilinea sp. | reverse complement strand
AAAGTGGATTTCTAGCGGGAGCGACGGGATTCGAACCCGCGGTCTCGGCCTTGACAGGGCCGCATGTTAAACCACTACACCACGCCCCCATTTCTGGGTTGTGCCTTTATTTCGGCAACGGACAATAGTTTATCATGTGCCCCGTATATCGTCAAGGAATTGGTGGCGCTTTTTTGAAAACTCGTTCACCAACTTCAACCCCGCTGTTGTTGATCAGGCCAATTTTCTAATCCATTTTTCAACATCTCTTGACCAATCCACCAGTTCATCTGATGAAAACCATAATGACACCTCGGCTGCGCCATTTTCCACGCTGTCAGACGCATGGGTCAGATTGCGTTCAATTTCCAAGCCATAATCATGGCGTATGGTTCCCGGTGCAGCTTCGGTGGGGCGGGTGGCGCCCATGGTCTGCCGGACGGCGGCAATGGCATTTGTGCCTTCCCAAACCATTGCCATCACGGGGGATGAAGTAATATAACTCACCAGACCCTCATAGAAGGGTTTTCCCTTGTGAATTGCATAGTGTGCTTCTGCCAGCTCCACGGGTACCTGCAGGAACCTGGCAGCCACCAGTTTCAATCCACGTTGCTCAAGACGGGTGATGATCACCCCGATCAATCCACGTTGCACACCATCGGGTTTAACAAGAACCAGTGTTCTTTCCATTGCGTATTCCTCCCATAAAATAGCCCGGAGAAAACCGGACAGGTGTTATTTTACCGCAGAGAGCCGGAGAAATAAAAATCTCCGGCTCTCTGATCAATCACATTGTGAGGTTGGTGTTAGCGCAACAGTTCTTCTGCTTTGGTGTAGCTGTTCAAAGCATCCTGAATACGATTGCTGCGCAAATAGGCATCTCCCAGAGATTGCCACAACCCGATATCCACCGGGTCACGATAGAGGGCGTTTCGCAAGTCAAGGATGATCTCCTCCAACTCATACCCCATGTCAATCAGGCGGTTATAGATTTCGATGGCGGTGATCAGATCGCGGCTTTCCATGGCTTGCCTGGCGCGTTTGAGCAACTCGTAGGGATCCAGGCTCTCATCTGAGGATGGGGTGGTTTGAACCGGTTCCGGCATTGGTTCAGGCGGTGTCTGGTCTTCAGCTTCCTGAACAGCCTGTTCCATGACAGGCGTTTCGGCTTCCTGCACCGGCTGTTCCTGTACAGGTTCCGGTTCACTCGATGGGGAATCGGTTTCCAAGCCCACTTCCTCGATTTGCGCCGCTTCCGGTTCCCCGTAAGCCGACATGGATGGTTCCTGGACGGGCGATGCGACTTCCTCCACCTGGGGAACCTCTTCATCGGGAATGTTTATTTGACCGGTTACCTCGGATGCTTCATCATGGCTCGCATCCACTGGCATGGTTTCTTCATCCAAGGTTTCCATACCACCGGTGATGGGTTGGGTTTCTTCATCGTTCACGGCAAACTCACCCGTGACTGGTTGGGTCTCGCTAAGAGACGATTCCGGCACCCACTGAACAGGTTGAGTATCCGCCACCACAGGGGTCTCCTCAGGGGTGGACTCTGAGTCGGGGATATCTTCTTCGATGGATACCTGACGCAACCATTCGGGTAATGCCGAATCCCGGGTTTCCTCATCCCCGGCGGCAGATTGTTCATCACCCTGGTCCTCCTCAGAATCCTGCATCCACGTGGGAATATCTGTAGTGGATTGGGGTTCATCGGAAACCGGCTCTCCTTCCTCATCGGCGATCGCCTGCAGCCATGCCGGCAAAGCCTGTTCAGAGGCAGGTGGGGGCGATTCGGGAATGATTTCGGGTTCCGGTTCGATCTCCTGCTCAGATGCCTGCAACCATGATGGTAATGCAGTCTCTGATGAGGCAGGTTCAGTTACATCTTCGGGTTGAGCCGATACGGGTGGTGACGACTCTTCGCCCATCCAGTCGGGCAGTTCCTGTTCATCAGGTGTCGGCAAGGAGCTTTCTTCTGCTTCTGGAGCAGGGCTTTCCTGCTGAGACGAGACATCAGGCTGGGCCGATTCCTGCGGTTCTCCACTTTCCATCGATCCTGCGCTGGCGATCCAATCGGGTGTCTCTTCGTCACGGGTTTCTGGTTCGGTCAGCAATCCTTCGGTTGCTCCCTGCCGGGCGGCCAGGGCTTCCAACCATGCAAAAGTCTGATCGGAGATATCCACAGGAGCGCCATTGGTTGAGTCTTCAACGGTATCTTCATTACCCGCAACAGGTGGCCGCACGTGAACAGGCGCCACAGGCTCTGGTTCCATGGTTTCAGGTTGTTGTTCAGGAACCGTATTCACCGGGACGGTGGTTTCCATGCTGTCCAACCAATCCGGCAGGGGTTCAGGCTCTGGAATGTCTAGCTCAGGCTCCTGGATACTTTGGATGGGCACAGTCAGGGCATCGGGGGATATTTGTTGGACCGGTTGAGGAATTTCTCCACCTGGTTCCGCGGTTTGTGTTTGTTCGGCTTGTTCTTCAACCCAACGAGGAGGATGTTCAGTTCTTTCAGCGGGATCGGTGACAAGGGTTTCCTGATCTGCTCCCTGACGCTCCGCGAGAGACTCCAGCCACGCCACTGCTGCATCAATATCTTCACCATTCCCGGCTGCCGGTGTTTCCGGGGTCTGTTGAGACTGGGGAGACTGGGGAGACTGGATGGACGACTCCAGTTCGTGTGTACTCACCTGGCGTGTTTCCTGATACAGGTCAATCTGCCCGGTGTCGGGGAATCCTTCGAGCCATTCAGGTAACCGTTCTGAGGCAGGCGGTGGGGTGGTTTCAGCGGGTTCGCTTGAGGTTGACTCAACCGGAGCAGCTTGCGATTGGGCAGGCTCGTCATCATCAGCGAGTTCGCGCAACCAATCCGGCATGGGTTCAGAGCCAGCGCCGGTTTCGCTACTTTCATCCTCCAGTGCAGCAAGCCAGGATGGAAGCTCCTCTGTGGGCGGTGTAATGATTGGCTCACTGCTTGATGCAGGTGTGACGGGTGCCTGTTCCTCGGGTTTGGGTTCCTGATCAAACCATTCCGGGACGTTTGCCTGGCTGTCAGTATCTGCTGTTGGCGTCAGCCAACTCGGGATGTTTTCATCAATGGCCGCCTGGGGCTCCGGGGTTTCTGGAGATAGCCATTCAGGCAGCTCCCTTTGGGACTGATCAAGAGGTGTATCTTCAGTGGGGGCTGATGATGTTTCATTCGATGTGGTTTCGTTCTCCGCTTCCGGTTGGATCCAATCAGGAAGGTCAAAGGACGGCAGTTGCTCATCTTGTGAAGGTTGATCGGATGACATCCATTTAGGAAGTGCGCTGCTGCTTTCATCTGGAGAAACTGGTGAGGAGATCTCAGTTGGTTCATCAGGCGCCTGAAGCGGTTGTGCGGGAGTTTCGGGTTGCTCGTTTCGTTCAGGCAGAATCTGATCAAGCAGGTTCAACCGCTCAGCATCATCTACCTCTTCCGGCAGGCTGGTTGGCGCCATGGATTGCAACCAATCAGGAATGTCGGCAGGGGCAAGGTTGGGTTCCAGTTCTTCCTCTTCGTCAGATACGGCCGACACGGGTGCTTCTTCGGTAATCCCTTCCGGCCTGACCGCCCATCCGGCAGATGTCATCCAATCCGGAATGACGCCACTCTCTGGCTCGGTGTCGTCTGCAGGGATGACACTATCAACCGGAGAGGAAGGTGCAGTTTGTGCGGGCAACCCGGCAACAGGTGTTGATCCCTGACCAGGTTCGTCGTTGCCGGTCTGGAGTGAGCCAAGCCAGTCTGGAACATTTGCGGCTTCATCATCAATGCTTACACCCACACTGGAAGCCCATTCTGGCTGCCTGGTGTCCATGTCACCGGGAACCCAATCCAGATGTTCCACCATGATGGCTTGATCCGGGATTTGTTCAACGGTTGGCATGGCTTTGTTCACATGGGCATAGTACGGGTCGAGGCCAACCAGACTTTGCTGGTACGTTTTCGCATCATTTGCCCGCTGTGTTCCCGGGAGCACTTCGGCAAGGATACGTGTAGCTTCCATGCAGTAGGGAAGTTTCCGGACCAGCCGGGTTGCAACCTCGGTTGCTTCCACTTTTTGGCCTGACTGATAGTAAGTGCGGGCCAGCATGATGTCGACATCAAGGCGGGTGGGGTCTTCGGCAAGAGCTGCGCGCGCTTCAGCGATGGCTTGTGCATACAACTCGCCGCGGAAATACATCCGAACCAATGCGCCGCGGGTCAGGCGCACGCGGGGTGGCTCCACGCCATCCCTGCGGCCATAAAGACGGCGAAGTTCGTCCTGAATGGCAGAGTTGGATGGTTGCACCTCAAAAGCGCGTTCCATATGCCATAAAGCGGCTTCCAGATTGCCCTCATCTTCGCGGATGATGCTCATACCCAACTGGGCTACAAAATCATCTGGAACAACCGCCAGCACGCGTTGGAAAATATCGGCTGCCTCGGTGTATCTTTGGCTTTCCAAATACGTTTTTCCAAGCAGACGGTAAGTATCTACGTGTTTGGGATACTGTTTCAGGATGTACCGACAATGGGCAATGGCCTGTTCGGCCTGTCCCTTGTCGATCAGGTCTTCAATTTCCCGATTGTAAGCACGCAAATTTATCTTTGCCATAAGGGAAACCTCCCAGTACTAGTATGCACCATTCCTTTTAATCGTGCAAGTGTCATACCGTTCTGGTAATCTTGAAATATTGGTCGGATGGGTGAGATATATCAAACAAACGCCCCGTCGGAGCGTTTGTTTGATATGGATTTTAAATAATTATTCGCCGAGGTAATCACGTAATTTGCGTCGGATGGTAGGGTGGCGCAGCCGTGAGAGCGCCTGCGCTTCAATCTGGCGAACTCTTTCACGGGTTACGCCCATTTTCCGACCAACCTCTTCCAACGTGTATGCCTGACCATCCAGCAAGCCGTAACGGAGCTGCAAAATACGTACCTCGCGGGGCGGCAGGGTATTGAGTACTTCTTCCAGATGTTCACGCAGCAGGTTATACGTGGCGGTATCATCAGGCGGAGGGGCTTCATCATCCTCAATGAAGTCTCCCAGGACGCTGTCTTCTTCATCGTCGGTGGGGGTTTCCAACGAAAGCGGGCGCCGGGCTACCTGGATCATATTTTCCACTTTCTTGGGCGGAACATCCAGGGCTTCAGCCAATTCCTCCACAGACGGCTCACGACCCAGACGCTGGGTGAGCTGGTGTTGAACGCGAAGAAGTTTGTTGATCTGATCACCCATGTGAACCGGGACGCGAATGGTGCGGCCCTGATCAGCAATTGCGCGGGTGACAGCCTGACGGATCCACCAGGTTGCATAGGTGGAGAATTTGTGTCCGCGGCGATAGTCAAACTTCTTGGTGGCGCGGATCAAGCCGATGTTGCCTTCCTGGATTAGATCCAGAAAGGGCACGCCGCGCCCCATATACTTCTTGGCAACTGAGATGACCAGGCGGCTGTTTGCCGTAATCAGGTGCTCACGGGCAGCCCAACCATCCTCGATCAGACGGCGCAGTTCCATTCTGCGGCGGGTGCTAACATTACCGCGGGCCAATTCCTCTCTTGCCATGCGTCCGCGTTCGATCCGCTGAGCCAGTTCCACCTCTTCTTCTGCGGTCAGCAGGGGGACGCGTGAAACCTCTTTGAGGTAAAGACCAATGGTATCATCGGTATCAATATTGGCCAGGTCATCGAGCGAAATGCTGGGAAGGTGCTCTTCTTCGGCAGCGGTATTGCCGGTTATTTCATCATCGCTGGGTTCCTCGGTTGGGCTATCCTCAAGGTATGCAACACCGGCGCTCATCAAAGCGGCAAAAGCCTCTTCCAGTTGCTCAACATCCTGTTCAGCCTCGGGGAAGAAATGCAAAATATCGTCAATGGTTACATAACCTTTTTGACGACCCAGTTCGATCAACCGGGAGATGGCGCTGTATTCTTCCTCGTCATCAACTACATGCATCAACTCATCATCCATGACAACAGTCAAATCCTTCTATGTGGTCCGGAGAGCCGGCTCCACGAAATTTGGCGTGCAAATGCCCGGGGGCACTTATATACAAAAAATATCCGGCATTGATCTATCAGGGCAAACCAATGCCGGAGAATGACCCGCTTATGAAGGATTCCGATGAATCCTTCAATTCAGAATACTATTTTTTAAGGTAAAAAGCAATACCTTGTGAAATGGGGCACCAATCCGCCGCACACCATTATTGAATGGCCGGGGCGGTAAGGCTCTCCATTGACAGGGCGCTCATTACATCTTCAATGGTGTAACGATTGAGTATTTTTAAGGTGACATCGCCCTCGATCATGCAATAATATCCGTTACCGACCGGGGTGAGTTGGCCAATTTTCAGGGTGTGAACCGTTCCAGTGACTTCCGTCAGGGTGAGGGTCGCAGTGGGCTGGTTCATACCCGTAAAGGCAGGGTCAGTGTCCAAGGCAACCTCAGACTGGACCTGGGCTGCTGCCAGGTTGGATAACGCCGAGAGGACCGTACCCTGGTTGACGGGATCAGCTTGCAGATTGGCGAATGACCATTGATTGCTGGCATCTTTTGCCAGGACAATGGGTTCTGCGCCACTGGCAGTGTATTCGATACGCGCCAGGTTTTCGGTCAACCCTGATGCAAATAACATGACGCCGGGGGTGGGTGTGGGGGTCTCCTGACTGTAGCGGATGTCTTTTGACTCCAGGAAAAATGTAACGCCCACGATCACCACCAGAATGGCCAATAAAATCCAAGTGGGTTTCTTGACCATGAAATTAACCTCGTTTCCGGCGGTTGATCCATGCAAAGACACCCAGGAAGACCACGGCACCAGGCAGGACGCACACCAGACCAAGAAGAAGCATGCCCATGGTCAGGTTTGAGGGCGGAACCAGCACGCGCTGGGTGTTGTTCTTGGGGGTCAGATTGATCATGTTATCCTGTTCTGAGACCCAATCGATTACATTTACTGCGAAATCCCCGTTGCCCAATTGAGCGAAATAGGTGTTGCTGGCGAAATCGGAATCGCCAATCACAACCAAACGGCCTCCTGACATGGCATCTTCATAAGCCACGCCCAGGTCAACTGGACCGGATAGATCGGTGGCGGAGTCAAAGGAAACCTGGTTGGATTCGATGGACGTAATATCCGCCTCGCCCCAGGCATTTGCACCGGTGGTTACCAATGAAGTGGCAGTAAGAGCCTCATCAGATGGAACCAGTGAGACGCTGCGGGCGGTGGGGAATAACGTATTGACCCGGTTGAGTTTTTCAGTGGTCGGATGCTCGCCGTACCCGGCAGAGATGGCAATTAGGGGGGGATCGATGTTGGGATCGATGACAATGTTGTTCCCAAACAGGATTCCGAAACTCTCGGTCAGATAATCAGCCAGAGGATCAGCCTGCCCATCGGTTTGTGGGAAAAGCGCCGGGGGTTCGCTGAGATAGATGACGCCGCCGCCATTTTCAATAAAAGTCTTGAGAAGGTCGACTTCCGGCTGGGTCACCGGGACTTGAGGACCAGCGATGATGACCGCCAGCGCATTTTCCGGAATGGTGGGGGAAGCCTGCAGGTTGAGCAATTCCACCTGATAATTTTTGGAGATCAGAGTGCTCTTCAACATGCTGTAGGAATTTTCACTGGCTTCGTTCGGATCATATTCGCCATGGCCGGTCAGGAAATACACGACCCTTTCTCCGGGATTTGCCAGGCGTAAAATGGCGGATGCAAACTCGGTTTCACTGGCGTAGGTTACGCTTTCGCGGTTGGTTCCCATGGTGAACACGATTGTTCCATCACGGGTGATCCCTTCAGCTGCGACCGGATTGGCTTCCGGATCGATAAACTCATAAGTGAACTTGCCGTCACTGCCATTTTTGAAACTTTCCAGCATGATGCGGGTGTTTTCAGCATTGAGACGGGCGGTATAAAAAGCCAGGGCATGTACCGGTTGATCGAGTGACTCAAGCAGGTCAACCGTCTCGGGAGCCAGGGTGTGGATTTTGTCCTCGGTCAGATCCCAGTTGGGGGAGTTTCTGAAAGCCAGGAAGTTGAGCACGATCAGAATACCCAGAAAGGCAATGAACATCAGGAACGCGTTGGAGCCATAGCGAGCCTGCCGGCCAGTGAGTAGCTCACGGGCACGGTTGGGATCCAGCAGGATGGCCAGCGCCAGACCCAACACGACCACACCCAGGCTAATTTGCACACCCAGGCTGAATGATCGATCAATAACCGCAAAACCGACTGCGGTCAGAAGTGCAATGCCTGACAAAATCAAAGCATAAGGTGCGAATGGACGCCATTGGGGTTTCATTATCGCCACCTCCGGGTTTCAACAGAAATGGAGCCAAGGAACAGGCACAGGGCGGTGAAGCTCAGGTAAAACAGAACGTCGTCGAGGCGGACGACGCCGACCAACAAATTATTATAGAAGTGTTCCGTAAGGCTGAGATAGCGGAAAACATCTGCGGCTGTGCCGGAGAGTATCTGTGCCGGGCTGCCAATCACCCAGAACACAATGATGATGCCGATGGCTGCAAAGAATGCTGCAATCTGGTTGCTGAAAAAAGAAGATGTCATCACGCCAATGCCGCACAGTGTGGCAGAGATGAGAACAACGCCAAGGTAGCCAGACAGCAGGATGCCCTGATCAATCCCGGGTGAGATCAATTGGTTTAGTATGACCGGATAAATCCAGGTAATCAGGGTGAGAAGCAGGAAAAGCATGAATGCACCCAGCCATTTTCCCACCACCAGGTGCCAGTCGGCAACCGGAGCGGTCAACAACAGTTCCAGGGTGCCTGACCGATTTTCTTCGGAGACTGTACGCATGGTGAGGGCAGGGATGGCAAGGAAGAAAATGGGAAAGATCAACAGTTGAAACGAGCGCTGAATATTGGGGACAAACTGCTGGGTTTGGGCTGCAAAGACAATATCCAGATACAACAAGCCGCCAATGGTCAACAGGGTCACAAAGAAGACCAGGTAGGCAATGGGACTGATAAAGTACAGATTGAACTCGCGTTTGGCAATCACCCAGATGTTTCGCATAGGTATCACCCTTCCTGTTCTTCTGGTTCGATGTCGGTTAATTCTTCCGGTTCCAGTTGCGGTCTCTCCTCGCTGGTGAGCTGGAGGAAGATCTCTTCCAGGCTGAGGCTGGTCTGGCGCATGGAGAGCAGGTCATAGCCGGCTGTTACCAGTGCGCGAGCCACTTCAGGACGCGGGTCAGATTGTGGGGATATTTCAAATTCGATGGCATTGTCCTTCAAGCTCGCTGAAAGCACATTGGGGATGGCCCGAATGGTGGGGAGCGCGCTTTCGGGGTCTTTTCCACCGCTTGTGCCCAATTCGACAACCACGCGTTTGGAACCCATCAGACTGTTTTGCAGGCCTTCGGTGGTATCTTCCGCAACAATATGACCGTGATTAATGATCAATACACGGTCACAAACTTGCTGTGCTTCAGAGAGGATGTGTGTGGAGAGCAACACGGTGTGTTCTTTTCCCACTTCGCGGATCAAATTGCGAACTTCAATAATCTGCGCCGGGTCAAGACCAATGGTGGGTTCATCGAGGATCAAAACATCCGGTTTGTGAATCAAAGCCTGAGCAAGACCGAGACGCTGGCGCATGCCTTTGGAGAGCTTGCCAATGTATCCGTTGGCACGGTCAGCCAACTGGACCATTTCCAGGACTTCCATGACACGGTCATCGCTGTCTTTCATATTGCGGAGGTCGGCCATGTATTGGAGATAGTCAAAGACGGTCATTTCATTGTATAGCGGAACCGTCTCTGGAAGATAACCGACGATCTTGCGAACATCCATGGAGTTTTCAAGGATGTCAAACCCGCCGATATTGACCTCGCCGGAGGTGGGCGGCATGTACCCGGCAAGGATGCGCATGGTGGTGGTTTTTCCTGCGCCGTTGGGGCCCAGAAAAGCCACAATCTCGCCTTTTTCGATGGTAAAACTCAGTTGATCTACTGCTCTTCTCAGGCCGTAATTTTTGGTGAGATTCGAAACACGGATCATTCGTATCTCCTCAGAAGGTGGAGGGTTTATGATGATGTGCCACCGTTTGAAGGGGCCCATCCAGACGATGAAACGAGCGGAATTTCATTCCGCCCGGTGGAAGTATGCCTTGCCAAACCAGAAATATGCCGCATAACACTATACAACAATGGAAAGTGAAAGTCAATAAGCATGATCTGCTCTAATAAATTGCTAATATTTAATTGACAATTCAGCCACAAGGAGTAAAATTGAACGAGTGTGTCTGGAAACAGGGTTATATTGGGCGTATAGGGTATTTTGCTTTTTATTTTCCAACTCTATCCGGAGGTAAGCATGTGGAATATATTGGGTCTGGCCAACCACGGCTTGAATAATTTCGAGCAGGTTGCCGTCGTTGCTGTTCTGGTCACAGCATTCATCAGTCTTCTGTATGCCTGGTTGTTACGGGGCACCGTCCTGAACAAGGACAAGGGGACGGAGAAAATGCAGGAAGTTTGGGATGCCATTCGTGTTGGCGCCAACAGCTACCTGAGCCGTCAGTTGAAGTCGATTTTGCCGGCGATTGCGTTGTTGGGCGTTGCGCTTTTCCTGAGCGTTTACGTTGTTCCGCCGACCCCCGAAGCGGTCGAGGAATTCCCCACCAACACCAATCTCATTATTGCCATTGGTCGCACCGTTGCCTTCATCATGGGTGCCAGCTTCTCGCTTATCGTTGGTCAACTGGGTATGCGCATGGCCATCCAGGCCAGTGTGCGCGCTGCCTCGGCTGCCAAACGCGGTTTTAATGAAGCCCTTTCCATTGCCTACTACGCCGGTACCATTACTGGCATGCTCACTGATGGGCTGGGACTCCTGGGTGGAACGGTTATCTTCATCATCTTTGGAACGGCTGCCCCTGATGCGCTGCTGGGCTTCGGCTTTGGCGGCACCCTGCTGGCGTTGTTCATGCGCGTTGGTGGCGGTATCTTCACCAAGGCTGCTGATGTTGGTGCTGACCTGGTTGGCAAGGTGGAAAAGGACATTCCCGAAGACGATCCGCGCAATGCTGCGGTCATCGCCGACCTGGTTGGCGATAATGTTGGCGACTGCGCCGGTATGGCGGCCGATATCTTCGAGAGCTACGAAGTCACCATTGTGTCCGCCCTGATCCTGGGTCTGGCTCTGGTTGCGCTGACTGGCGATCTCAAATGGATCGTGTTCCCGTTGATCATCCGCGGTATCGGCGTGATTTCATCCATCCTGGGAACATTCACAGTGCCCATCTGGGAGAAATTCCCGATCAAGTTCCTTCGTGCGCATGACGCCGAAGAATCCATGTTCCGTTCATACGAAGTCTCCTCAGTCAATACCGTGTTGTGGGCGTTTGTGGTTGCCATCTGGTATGCCAATGACTGGCGCCTGGGCATGCTGACCACCATCGGTGTTGCACTGGCTGTGGCCTTCAATCCACTGACTTCCTACTTCACTTCCACCAAGCGTGCTCCCGTACGCGAAATCGTGAAGAGCACCAACACCGGTCCTGCAACCACCATTCTTTCCGGTCTGGCGGTTGGCATGGAATCATCGGTGTGGGCGCTGGTCGTGATCGCAGTTTCCTTTATCTTCGCTTTGCTGTTGTACGGAAGTGAAGCCCCTGTATACGTTCTATACGCTGTTGCCATGGTTGGCATTGGTATGCTCTCACATACCGGCAATAATGTGGCCATGGACTCATATGGTCCCATCTCTGACAATGCCAATGGTATCGGTGAAATGGCATGGCACGGCGAGACCGATGAGAACACCCTGCGCGCCCGCCAGATCATGGCCGACCTGGATGCCGTCGGCAATACCACCAAAGCCATTACAAAGGGCGTTGCCATTGCTTCTGCGGTCATCGCGGCAGTGTCGCTATTTGCTTCATTTATTACAGATATTGGACGTGTCCAGGCGCAGTTGAACGTGCCGGTGATGGAATTTATCCGCATTTCAGATACGCGTGTATTTGTTGGCTTCCTGCTGGGTGGTGCTTTGCCCTGGTTGTTCAGCGCCCTTTCCATTCGCGCCGTCTCCCGGGCTGCCGGTCAGATCGTGGAGGAAGTACGCCGCCAGTTCCGCATCCCTGGCATCATGGAAGGCACTGTCAAGCCTGACTACGCCAATGCCGTTGGTATTTCCACTGCTTCGGCTCAGAAAGAATTGCTGCCCCTTGCGACCATCTCGGTGCTTATGCCGCTGGTGGTTGGTATGATCCTGCAGGTGGAAGCCCTGGGTGGTTTCCTGGCTGGTGTTATCCTGAGCGGTCAGTTGCTGGCTGTGTTTATGTCAAATGCTGGTGGCGCGTGGGACAATGCCAAGAAAGCCATTGAAGATGAGCCGCGCAACTTGGAAAACAACACCGGCAAGGGTTCTGATCGGCACAAAGCTGGCGTGGTTGGCGACACCGTTGGCGACCCATTGAAGGATACTGCTGGTCCGGCTTTGAACCCGATGATTAAGGTAGTCAACCTGGTTTCGTTGCTGGCTGCCCCGGTCATTGTGAAGTACCAGGATCTGGGTGTGGTGGGCTGGATTGTTGCCGCCGCCCTGGTGGCAGCGGTGATCTGGGCAATCTCTGCCTCGAACAAGCCGGCCAAGGAATTTGAAGCCGCAAAGTAAGCATACAGGACATAATTGCACGATTTGGAGGAGCTTCGGCTCCTCCTTTTTTATTGGTTTCTTTTCGTACTCACAAACCATCTACGCGACGGCTGGATATATAATTTGGGAGAAAGACCATCATAGGAGGAAAAATGATCATTTCACTGGTTCAGGTGCATGTAAAACCGGAATTTGTGCAGCAGTTTATTGAGATCACGCGCTACAACGCTGAAAACAGCGCCATGGAAAGCGGTGTTGCCCGCTTTGATTTTCTCCAACAGGTGGAAGATCCAACCAGGTTTACCCTGGTGGAAGTCTTCAGGGATGCTGACGCGCCGGCCAGACACCGTGAAACCGAACATTACCAGCGCTGGCGGGAAACGGTGCAGGATTGGATGGCTGAACCGCGTCAGGCGATCAGGCACGTCAATGTTTTTCCGGGAGACGATGGATGGGAATGATGCCATTTGATTTCGCCACGGCGGGGCGCATCCTGTTCGGAAGTGGAAAAAGGAAAATGCTGCCTGAACTGGCATTGTCCTTCGGGCGTTCGGCTCTTGTTGTGCATGGCGGTGGAGGATTTGATCCGTCTGGGATCATAAGCGGGTTGAGCGCAGCCGGGATGAGCGTGCGCTCGGTTGCCATTCATTCAGAGCCTGACGTTGACACATTGGAAGATATACTCAACCGGGTGGGGAATGATCCGCCGGATGTGGTAATCGGTCTGGGCGGTGGTAGTGTGATTGATGCCGCAAAGACTGTATCCATCCTCATTAAAAATCCAGGGCCGCTCATGGATTATCTTGAGGTGGTTGGAAAAGGTAAGGCAATTTCAAAGCCGGGGGTTCCATGCATTGCGCTTCCCACAACTGCAGGGACAGGTAGTGAAGTGACCCGCAACGCGGTGATTGCTGTGCCTGATCAACGCGTGAAGGTCAGTTTGCGAAGCCTGTGGATGTTGCCGGAAATCGCACTGGTTGACCCGGAATTGACCCTGACGGTTCCTCCTGAAATCACAGCGGCGACCGGCATGGATGTGCTTACCCAGTTGATTGAGCCGTATGTATCAGCACGCGCCAATGAGCTTGCCGACATTTTCTGTTTGAAGGGTGTTGAACTGGCAGGGAAAGCCATTCGGGTTGCCTGCATGGATGGGCGCGATCTTCAATCCCGTGAAGCGATGTCGCTTGCAAGCCTGTATGGTGGGTTGGCGCTCGCCAATTCGGGCCTTGGGGTTGTACATGGGTTGGCCGGGGTGATCGGTGGAATGTATTCTGCGCCGCATGGAGCCGTATGTGCTGCCCTTCTGCCGAATGGTTGCGAGGTGAATATTCAGGCAATGAAATTGCGCCATCCTGAACACCCGGGATTGAAACGATATCAGGAGCTGGCTGCCATTCTCACTGGAAACCGTGAAGCAACTGCTGAAGACGGGGTGGCATGGTTGCGAGAGCTGCTGACTGATCTGCCGCTTAAACGTCTGGGGGAACTGGGCGTTAAAGGTGACGAACTGAAACAGATTGCACTGACCTCACAGACAGCGAGCAGCATGAAAGCCAACCCGGTTCTGTTGTCCACCGATGAGTTGGTTAATGTGTTGAAAAACGCGTATTAGGTTATTCTGGCAGAAGTCCCAACATGGTGAAAATGTCGGCTTTGGGTTGGTAGTGAAGCACGCTGCGGGTTTCGGTCAGATCCAGCCGTTTATAACGATTATCGGATATTCCGGCTGCGATCAGAAAGGGCACATCAGGTATTTCGATGCACTGAACCAATAGGTGGTTGAAGTCATCAGGATGCAGATAGGCGTCGCGCGCGTATGGCTCCAACAGATCAAGCTCATCAGGGTGCAGATAGGCGCCGATGCGGATGGCAATGGATGGCAAACCCATATTGCAGGCGTAGTGGGCCGCCATGGCTTCACCAAAACATTTGGTCACTCCGTACATGGAGGTGGGTCTGACCGGCATGTCTGTGTGAATTTGCACCTCGGCTGGATGCGAGGCAACAGCATGTACACTGCTGGCATAAATGAAACGCGAACAGCCTTCAAGGGCGGCAGCCTCAAAGATGTTATAGGTTGCTCTGATGTTATTGTCCAGCAATGATTCCATAAAGTCAGCCTCGGGTGAGGCGTCGGCTGCCAGATGCACGACCACATCCATGCCTTTGCAAACTCTCCGGCAATCTTCCAGGGTCAATAAATCATCATGGATAAATTCGTGCGGAATATTGCCGTACAGGGAGGGATCCCACGGACGGCGATCAACGATACGGAAATCATATTGATGAGCGAACTGGCTGGCAAAATATGAACCGATCTTGCCGCATCCTCCGGTAAGGAGTATCTTTTTCTTTCGATTAATCATACAAACATCACCTGATTGGATGGTTGATAATGAAAACCGCCTTCTCAGCATCTGGAGAAGGCGGTCGTTTGTTTACTGGGGTGTATCTGTGAAGATGCTGACCGCAATCACACCCGGACCGGCATGGACAATGATGGCAGGGGGCATGTTGTAAATTCTGACCTCTGGAACTCCTACGGCTGCGCGGATGTCTTCACCCAACTGCCCGGCTTCCCCCGGTACGCCGCCATGAAAGATGCTGATTTGGGCATCGGTTGGATTGGCTGGCATATTCGACTGGATCAGTTCGATGATGCGGGCGAGTGCGCGGCGTTTTGTACGCTGGCTTTCACCCGGCACCACCCGTCCATCCTTGACGGTGAGGATGGGTTTCACCTGCAGCAGGCTGCCGACAAGCGCCTGAGCGCCGCCGATACGCCCACCTTTTTGCAGATATTCGAGTGTATCAACCAGGAAGAAAATCCGCTCCCGGCAGCTCATTTCCTTGATGGTGGTGATAATTTCATCAGCGGTTGCACCGGTATTGACCATTTCCACCGCTTTCAGAACCAGGGTTGCCAGGCCGCCGCCAATGGTGCGGGTATCAATAATGCGTATATCCGCATGGGGGAAATCTTCTGCAGCGACTGTGGCGCTGCGGAACGTTCCGCTCATTTCAGAAGACGGGCACAAAACAATTGCTGTATCACCGGCTTTAACCACTTCTTCATAGATGGGGTTGTAAAGAACCGGCGGAGGAGCGGCTGTTTTCGGAAGTGCTGACGAGCCTTTGAGCAGTTCGAGGAATTGTTCCGAGCTCAGCTCATTATCATCACGATAACTCTTCTCTCCGAAAACGATGATTTGTGGAAGATAACCAATCCCCAGGCGGGCGGCTTCTTCAACAGGGATGCTGCTGGTGGTGTCTGCAATAATACGGATCATGACAGGTCCTTTCCGGGTTAACGACCCATGTGCTGAATGATACTTTTACCTTCATGGATAAGCTGAATGATATCCGCCAGAAGTGGGGCAATGCTCAACACTTCCAGTTTGGAACTGCGTTTCTCTGGTGGAATGGCAATTGTATTGGTCACCACCAGTTTGTCAATCCGGTTGTCTCTTTCGAGTAAATCCAGTGCCTGAGGTAACAATACCGGGTGCGTAATTGCAAGGTGGGCGCCTGGGGCAGCCCCTGCCTGATAAAGAGCATCCATCTGTTTTAGCAGACTTCCCGATGCAATAATATCATCAATTATGATGGGACGGCGGTTTCGGATGTCACCAACAATATGGGTGGTTTTCACATCCTCCGGCGTCAGGCGCCGTTTGTGCATAATCACCAGGGGCAGGTTTAGGTACTCAGCATATCGTCCGGCAAGCTGTGCCCGTCCAACATCAGGGCTGACAATGGCTGCATTTTCAAAACCGGGTCTTTTGAAATAATCCGCAAGGATGGGCATGGCTGACAACGGGTCAACCGGGATGTTGAAAAAGCCTTGAATGGCGAGGTTATGAATATCAACAAAGATCACCCTGGCAACCCCCATGCTTTCCAGCAGGTTGGCAATAACCCTGGCGCTGATTGCTTCGCGACCTTTTGCCATGCGATCCTGGCGGGCATAGGCAAAATATGGGATCACTGCATTGACCCGCTGGACGGATGCCCGCCGGAATGCATCCAGATACAGGATCAATTCCATCATGTGATCGTTCACCGGAGCACTGCACGGCTGTACCAGGAAGATATCCTGGTCACGGACGTATTCATCAATGGTGACATGGACTTCTGAGTCGGGCAGGCGGCGGGTGGTGCTTTTCCCCAGCGGAACATCCAGAATGTGAGCAATTTCATTGGCGAGTTCTGGATGGGCCGACCCGCTGAAGATGCGAAGTGGATGATTATTCATGAGGTTGCAGATCACCGTTGGATACATCGTCAAACGCTGGAATACCAGGGAGGGAATGTGCAGAACGGACTGCATCAACGATGGCTCTGGCAACCACCTCTGCGGCGCATGCTCCGATCAGGTTGACGTCGGTCTTTTTACTACCGGTTGACATGCAGAAGATGGTGTCTCCGTCAAACATGGTGTGGGCAGGGCGGATTGCCATGGCGATTCCGTTTTGTGCCATCTGTGCAATCTTGGAGGCTTCATTTTTACTTAGCTTCGCGTTGGTTGCCACAACACCAATGACGGTGTTATGTGTGGAAAACAAGCGCAGCGGGTTCTTCTCGGCTATGGTTTCCATGACCGACATTGTGTCGGCAAAATAGCCGCCCCTGCCAATACGCAGCGGACCTTTTTCCATCGTACGGGTTCCGGCGATGATCGTCCGGGTTTGCGGATCGATTACATCACCATACGGATTGACTGCCATGATGGCTCCGACCACCACACCACCGTTCAGATGGACGGATGCCGAACCCACACCACCCTTCATGCAATACTGCATTCCCAGGGCTTTGCCCACAGTCGCACCCATGCCCACACCCACATTTCCGGTTGCGGGTGGATTGGCGCTTGCGTTGGCGCAGGCAAGGGCTGCCATTTCAGGTGTGGGCCGAATGGATGGATTTCCCACCGCGAGGTCAAAGATCACTGCGGCTCCAACAATTGGAACCCTGGCCACACCGGTATCAACACCGATCCCTTTTTTCTCCAGATGAACCATTACCCCGGCGGCTGCATCCAATCCAAATGCAGAACCACCGGAGAGCAGAACGGCGTGTATGTTTTGGACCAGATGCATGGGGCGCAGTGCATCGGTTTCACGAGTACCTGGAGCACCACCGCGTTGATCCACACCGGCAACTGCACCCTTCTCGCAAATTATGACTGTGCAACCGGTCAACGCAATTGGGTCATCAGCATGTCCGACGAGAATTCCTGGCACATCCGTGATGGAATTCGAAAATCTCATTTTCGACTGGTTCCTTTGTTTGAAATTTATACATATTATAGCTTTCCATGTGTCGGCTGCAAGTTTCAAGTAAAATGGTCGTTGAATTGGGATCATGTCACAGGAGGGTAAGATGAGACTGGCAATGATTGGATTGGGCAGAATGGGCGGAAACATGGCTCGTAGATTATTGAATTACGGCCATGAAATTGTGGGGTACAACCTTGCCCGTGATATTACTGATTCGATGGCAGATATCGACGGTTTCTTCCCGGCGTATGGGTATCAGGAAATCCTTAATGCGCTTCCTTCTCCCAGGGTCATCTGGTGCATGGTTCCGGCTGGTGATGCCACTGAGAGTGTGGTAACCAGCTTTGGCGATTTATTATCACCTGGGGATATCCTGATTGACGGAGGCAACTCCAACTTTCATGACACCATGCGACGGTCGGAATTGTTGAAGCAGAAGGGTATTCACTTTATTGATGTGGGGGTTAGCGGTGGGGTTTGGGGATTACAGGAAGGATATTCGTTGATGATCGGGGGGGATGCAGATGCTGCCCGTTCGCTGACCCCCATTTTTGAGGCTCTGGCGCCCTCCGTGGATACCGGTTGGGGTTATGTTGGACCCAGTGGGGCAGGGCATTATGTAAAGATGGTGCATAACGGTATTGAGTATGGGTTGATGGAAGCCTATGCAGAAGGCTTTGAATTGCTGGCTGCCCGCAAGGACTTCAATCTGAACACTTACCAGATTTCCCAGATCTGGCGGGAAGGTTCGGTGGTGCGGTCATGGTTGCTGGATTTGATCGGGAATGCCTTGGTGGAAGACCCTGACCTCTCCAGTTTGAAGGGCTACGTGGCCGATTCTGGCGAAGGCAGGTGGACGATTATTGAAGGTATTGATCAGGATGTTCCCATGCCTGTGATCGCCTTTGCCCTGTATCGCCGCTTTTACAGCCGGCAGGGCGATGCTTATTCCGCTCGTCTGCTGGCGGCAATGCGGAATCAGTTTGGAGGTCACGCGGTTGTTCCCAGTAAAGGAAATGTTGAGCCATGACCGAAACCCCAACCCGTCGCACTGCTTTTGTGATTTTTGGCGTGACAGGTGACCTGACACGGCGCAAATTGATCCCGGCACTTTATGAACTGGTATACCGGGACCGTCTGCCGGATGAAGTGGTCATCATTGGTTTTGCACGACGAGATTGGGATGACGCCGGGATGGTTGGGAACCTGGCTGAAGGGTTGGAAAAATATTCGAGAACCTGCCCCATTGAGGAACAGGTCAAAAATAAGATGTTCGCGAACGCTGCTTACATCCGTTCATCTTTTGATGATCGGGAGGGCTACCAGCGATTGGGACAATATATCCAGGAGAATGGGATTGAGAACGTGCTATATTACCTGGCAACCCCGCCCGAGAGTTATGACGATATCATTGACTTGATCGGTGAGTGCCAGTTGGCCCAGCGGCAAACAGGCTGGACCCGAATTGTGGTCGAAAAACCTTATGGGGTGGATCTGCAGTCAGCAGAAGATCTGGAACAGCGCATCCACCGGGTTTTCGACGAAGATCAGGTCTATCGTATTGACCATTACCTTGGGAAGGAAACGGTTCAGAATATTTTGATCTTCCGTTTTGCCAACGGGATCTTTGAGCCACTATGGAATCGACGTTACGTGGATCACGTACAGATCATGGTGGCAGAGTGTGAGGGGGTGGGTACGCGCGGGAATTATTACGATGCAGCCGGGGTAATCCGCGATGTATTTCAGAATCATCTCCTGCAGTTGCTGGCGTTGACTGCAATGGAGGCGCCGGTGGGGTTTAATGCCGATTCAGTGCGTGACGAAAAGGTCAAAGTGCTGAAAGCCATTCGACCATTGAATGGGGGCGATGTGATCACAAATACATTCAGGGCACAATATACGTCAGGCATGGTGGATGATCACAGGGTGCCCGGTTACAAGGATGAACAAAATGTGCCGTCTGGCACCACAACAGAAACGTATATGGCAGCCAGAGTGCATGTGGATAACTGGCGATGGGCCGGGGTGCCCTTCTACTTAAGATCGGCAAAACGCATGCCATCCAGGCTGACCGAAGTCTCCATCCATTTCAAACAAGCGCCTTTGTCTCTGTTTGGTTGGAAAAATCCATCCGGTAGTGCACCCAATGTCCTTGTTTTGAACCTCCAGCCAGATGAGGGCATTACCCTTACATTTGGAGCCAAAGAGCCCGGTCCCACCAATACCATTTCCCCGGTTCGCATGGAATTTAGTTATAAAGAGACATTTGGTGGAGAGCCGCCTGAAGCTTATGAACGCCTGTTACTGGATGCCTTCACCGGGGATGCCACCCTGTTTACACGCAGTGATGAGGTGCTGTCTCAATGGGCTTATACGGACGGGATCATTTCAGGATGGAAAGATGCGCCTGTACGAAACCTGCCAGTTTATGAAGCAGGAACCTGGGGACCGCCGGGAGCTGATGAATTTATCGTGCGGGATGGCAGAGGGTGGAGACAGCCGTAAACCTGGTCAGGAAAGACGGCAATTGCAGTTCGGGCAGAAAACCTCACCGGCTTTGATGACAAAGCCGCAATGTTTGCACGATCCCGGATGCGCCGCTCCAAGCGGCGCACCGCAGGCGATGCAATTGGAAACGCCGATCTCGTTCGCTGAACCGCAATATAGACAGGTCAATCGGCGAAGACGTTCAGAGAGTTCCAGCCCGGTACCGAGCGATCGGGCTTTACCGTCCAGAACACGCCAAACCTCGTCAGTCATTTGCAGGTGCTCGATATCCTGGGCGAGGTCGTCCAACCGACCAAGCAGGGCGAACGGGTTGCGTAATGCAGACAGGGCGGTGATCCCGATGCTGGCAGCAACACCCAGTATCTGTTGTTGCCCAACCTTGACTGATACACCGTCAGGCACTTTAATGAGTGTAACGGTAAGGGCTGTTTGTCCACCCGATGTGGGTCGGTGGGTGGCAATTTGCAGAGTGAGTTGCTCTACAGTGCCCATCTGTTGCACGCGGAGATTGCCGCGATGAAAATGAGCAACAAGCTCCGAGGCCAGGTCTGAGGGTGTGAACGAGCCGTGATAAATGCGTTGATCCATGGTTTCCGATTATAATTTAGCCCATCGTTTTGATGTGGATATTGAGGTGATTATATGCAAAAAGGATGGGGACGACCCATATATTTCCTGTGGTTTATGGTTGGTCTGGCTTTGTCAGGATTTTTGTGGGGGATGCAAACACCGGTTTCGGTAAACGCTCAGGCATCCACGCCTGAGTTGCCAACAGTGACCAGTACGCCTTCGGGTCCGATGATCACAGTCCGCTCGACGGTTGACCAGGATCAAATCAACGTTCGCTCTGGCCCCGGTATGGACTATGAGAAAATCGGTACCTTGTTGAGCGGGCAACAGGCGCCGGCTAAAGGGAGAACTCCCGGCGGCGCATGGATCATGATTGATTACCCCGGCGTACCCGGCGGGATCGGATGGGTGTATGCCAGTCTGGTGGATCTATCACCCGGCCCTTTACCGGTGGTTGAACCACCGCCGACACCCACCCCCCTGGTGACTCCGACCATTGACCCGACCATGGCAGCGGAATTTGTCTTCACACCTGAAATGACGCGCATGCCAACCTATACGCCTCCAGCGCCGCTGGTGATCCCCACCTTTGCCGCCATGCAGGCAGCAAACGCTGGTGACATCCCCATGGGTTTGATCATCATCTTCCTGGCCGTTGCTGGTATTTTTATCGGGTTGTTTTCACTGGCACAGGGAAGATAAACCCAATCACACAAAGAATGTTTTGAGTTTTCGGAAACAGGCCGCACCCATTTTGTGACCCACTTCCTCCTCACAATAATCAATTTCGGCGCCCGCCGCGGAGATCACCCGGCGGGCTTCTCTTGCGTATTCAATGGAAATCGTCTCATCCAATGTGCCATGCGAGATGAGTACGGTTTTTCCAACCAAGGTATCGTTAGTAAAATACCGTTCGGCTCCGGCAGGTAGATATCCCGCCATGCAGGCCGCCCTGCGGACTCTTTGCGGATTGGTGGCCATGATCGCGTACGTCATTGCACATCCCTGGCTGAATCCCATTAAGTCCAGGGCTTGATTGGCCAGTGAAGGAAAGCGTGTTGTCCATCGATCAACTTGCTTCAGCAACTTTTCCACCGATGATTGAAGGGCAGAGAATGGGGTTGGAAAGCCGGTATCAGCGCCTGCCCAACCATATCCTGAGGGTGCATCCACAAATCCACGGGGTGCCAGTATGGCGGTTGTGGAGGGCAGGCCCTGTGTGAACAACCACATGGAATTCTCGTCACCCGTCCAACCGTGAATGATCAATAGCAGTCTTTGAGGAGCCTCGTTGGTCGGAAGCTGCACTCGATAGACCCAATCGGGCTCAACAAATGTTTGTGGTTTACCCTCTTCCACGTTTCACCACCCAATCCATTAACCATAAAGCCAGCCAGATAAGGACGAGAGGAAACAAACCAGCACCAAGGCACAGCAAGCCAAAAGCAGCCGCCCCTGGGCCGTAGATCCAGTAGATGAGACCGCCTCCGACGATAAATAACATGGACAAACCGCCAACAATCAACCGGGTGGTGGTTTGTCTTCCGTAGGTGCGGAGGTCCCGGTCGCCATCGCTCATTCGCCCTCCGGATTCCAATTGCGTTCTGTCAGTACGCGGCCATGCAAACGGGTGCGTTTGAAGCGGCGGGAAAGGCTGTTTTGCCAGTTCTCAGCCTGCTTAAGTGCCGGCATCCGATTGAGTGCAGCCATATCACCTTCAAGTATTAGCTCCGCAGGATTGGCCAGGTCGAACATGCCAAAGCGGTCCACATTGGGACGGATGATCACATCCGGTTGATCAATTTGCATGCGTAGCTCAGCCAACATGCGGGTGGTGATATCAAGCGAATGAGTAAAGATTTGAAACGCCTGTGCCAACCGCATCCTGGAAAATTGTTCCAAAATGGAGGGGGGAACCGGCGCATGAATGGGCAACCCGGGAGCTTTCAGGTGTTTCCATTCAGTTGGCTCGGTGGACAGGCACACTGCAATGATGGGATAGCCGGGTTTCAACCATCGGGCAAGGGCCACAGGAACAGGGTCAAGCACACCACCATCCACCAGGGTGCAATTACCGATTTTCCGAGGTGGAAAGATGCCGGGAACTGCAATGGTCGCCAGCACGGCATCCATTACCGAGCCTGTGGATAGGATGACTTCTTCACCGTGGTCCAGATCCACTGCGGTGACTGCAAACGGGATGGTAAGTTGTTCAAAGGTGCAATTGCCCACCAGGTCCAGAAGGGCCTCTGTGACTCCCTGCAAGCCCATCAAGGCGGGGCCATCGCTTTTGCCACGCGCAAACAAAGAGGTTTGATTTATTTTGTTGAGATAGTTCTCGATTTCTTCGGGGGAATGACCAGCGGCAAATGCAGCACCGATCAATCCACCTACGCTGGTGCCTGAAATGGCTTTGATGTTATAGCCTTCCTTAACCAATCGCCGTAACACACCGGCATGGGCGATGCCTTTCATCCCTCCGCCCCCCAGGGCAATCACGATATCTTTCATATTCATTCTCCCTCAAAGATCTATGTAGATTATACACAGGCGCTTGCCTGGGACAAGGTTGAAACAACACCCTCCATGATATACTTAACCCGCACGACAGGAGGATGCACCCATGAGCCAGACAAGGACCATGCGGGCAAAAAAGCGGATTGCTTTAATTGCTCATGACGGCATGAAACAGGAAATGCTGGACTGGACAAAACAACATGCTGATGAACTTGGTCAGCATGAATTGTTTGCCACCGGAACGACCGGACAATTGCTCCGTGAACAGACAGGGCTTGATGTGCATCGCTTTCAAAGCGGTCCGCTGGGTGGGGATCAGCAGATTGGGGCGCGCATTGTGGAAGGCGAACTGGACATGTTGGTGTTTTTCTGGGATCCATTGGAACAACAGCCGCACGATCCGGATGTAAAAGCCTTGCTTCGCATAGCCGTGTTGCATAATATTCCCACGGCAAGCAATCTGGCCACCGCTGATTTTCTTCTGTCGTCCTCCTACATACAATCCACCTACGAACGAGCCTTGCCCAACTTTACAAGGCGGATTCGTAGAGACATTGCTTGAATCTGGAACCCAACCATGTCATCCGATAAAGGCGTCAAGGTCATTGCCCACAATCGAAAAGCCAATTTTGAGTTCTTTCTATTGGAGCATTTTGAAGCTGGCCTGGCATTGCAGGGCAGCGAAATCAAATCTGTCAGAGCCGGGCAGGTGAGCATTGCTGAGGCTTATATCGAAGTAAATGGCGATGAAGCTTTTTTAATCGGTGCTCATATTGCCCCTTACAATCCGGCCAGTTATTTCAACCACGATCCAAAGCGTCCGCGCAGATTATTGCTCCACAAACGCGAGATCCGTGAGATGTGGGATGCGGTAAGGCAAAAAGGCGTCACCGTGGTTCCGGTGCGCATTTACCTGAAGGATGGACTGGCAAAGGTGGATATTGCCATTGCCAAGGGAAAGAAACTGTACGATAAACGTCACGAGATCGCCAGGCGGGATGTGGAACGTGAGCTGGAACGCCGGGAAAAATTTCGTTGATTAACCCTGAATAGAAGAGGCCAACATTATGCTGGGAAACGTTTGGGTGGCGACGCTGGTTACGTTTATTCTTGCGCTGGTCTGGTTGCGGGTGGTGGATTTTTTTGCCCACCGCGGATGGATAGACGGGCCGCTAAGCCGCAAGATCATTCATATGGGAACCGGCCCCATATTTGTGTTGTGCTGGTTGTTGTATCCTGATGTGCCTTCAGCACGCTGGCTGGCTTCACTGGTTCCATTTGCCATCACCGTGCAATTTGCATTGGTGGGACTTGGTTTGTGGAAGGATCAGGCAGCGGTCAGCGCCATGAGCCGTACCGGTGACCGAAGAGAAATTCTGCGTGGGCCGTTGTTTTACGGGATCGTATTTGTCATTCTGACACTTGTCTACTGGAAGGAAAGCCCGAATGGGATAATTGCACTGATGTTATTGTGCGGGGGTGATGGTCTGGCGGATATCACCGGAAAACGCATAGCATCAAAACCCCTACCCTGGTCACCCAGAAAAACAATCGCTGGTTCCCTGGGAATGTTGTTGGGCGGTTTTCTGTTTTCATTTCTTGTGATCTGGGTTTTCAGCTCTGTTGGCGTTTTCCCGAACCCGATCATTTCGTACCTTGGCGGTATCGCCATTATTTCTGTAGTTGGAACGATTGTGGAATCTTTGCCTGTGAGCGATCTGGATAACTTCACCGTTCCGGGCGTGGCTGTATTGTTGTCTCACATCCTATTCTAGAAAGAAAAAGGAAAACCCGCATGGTGGAAATTGATGGCCATCACCTGACCCTGGAACAAGTTGTTCGTGTGGCTCGCAATGGCGAAGCGGTCTCCATTTCTGAACGTGGCAGGCAATCCATATTGGCAGGACGGAAACGGCTGGAAGCCATTGTGGCATCTGGCAGGGCTGTTTACGGCATAAACACTGGTTTTGGCATCTTCGCAGACCAGCGGATTCCCAAGGAAAGCTCAGCGCATCTCAGTCGAAACCTGATCCTCAGTCATGCTGTGGGAACGGGTGACCCCCTGCCCGCAGATGTGGTCAGGGCAGCCATGCTGGTCAGAGCCAACACTCTCACCAAGGGTTTCTCGGGTGTGCGCGTTGAGGTGGTCCAGACTCTGCTTGACATGCTCAACCAGGGGGTGACGCCGGTGGTCCCATCGCAGGGATCGCTCGGTTCATCCGGTGATTTATGCCCGCTTTCTCATATGGCACTGGTTTTCACCACGGATGATGATGACCGTGAAGAGGATTCGGGCTGGGCGGACTTTCAGGGGAAACGATTATCAGGTAAGGCTGCCATGCAATCTGCTGGCATTCCCCGTATCAAGCTGGGGGCGAAGGAAGGCCTGGCGGTCAATAACGGCGCCACCTTCTCTGCAGCAATTGGCGCTCTGGCATTGTGGGATGCCGCCATGTTGCTGGATGCGGCTGAGGCAGGTCTGGCGATGAGCCTGGAGGCCATGCTGGGTTGTTCGAATGCCTTCGATCACCGTCTGCATGAAGCGCGTGGGCATATCGGGCAGATACGGGTGGCTGCCAATGTGCGGGCTCTGGTAAGGAACAGCGGTTTGATGGATAGCGGCGGCAGGGTGCAGGACGCTTACTCCCTGCGCTGCGGACCTCAGGTGCAGGGTGCTGCGAGGGATGCGTGGGAGTACTCGAAGAAAGTGGTCGAAATTGAGATCAATGCAGTCACTGATAATCCATTGATCTTCGAGAATGATGATGCCATTTCGGGCGGGAACTTCCACGGAGAACCGGTGGGTCTGGCACTTGATTTCCTATCCATTGCGATGGCTGAGGTGGCTGCCATTTCTGAACGCAGAACCAACCGCATGACCGATGGAAAATTGAATGCCGGACTACCCCCCATGCTGGTGGATACCCCCGAGGCTGCCGGGTTGAACTCTGGTTTGATGATGCCCCAGTATACGGCTGCATCGCTTGTGCTGGAAAACCAGACCCTGGCCTCGCCCGATAGTGTGCGCTCCTTGCCCACATCCGGTGAACAGGAAGACCATAATGCAAATTCCATGAATGCCGCCCGTCATCTGGCGCGCATCATTGCCAACACGCGGCATGTCCTTGCCATTGAGCTGTACACCGCGGCACGGGCCATTGATCTGCGCGAACGGGTGATGCCCGGTGCGCTCCCGGGTGACGGCACTCGCCGGATCCATGAGTGCATTCGGCGGGCAGTACCCTACCAGGCAGGAGATGCTTACTGGGGTCCGGAAATTCTACGCGTCAATGGTATGATTGATGAACTGGCTGCGGTTAGCAAGGAAGTTTGCAGTCAGGTACAGGATACCTAAACACCACAGGATGTTGCATGGTTACTCGTCGTGAATTCTTAAAGATGAGCCTGTTTGGAGCCGGGGCAGTGATGCTGCAGCCCTGGTTGAAATGGCTCAACCTGCAATCGGATTTCCCGGAGGCGCCGCGCCTGGGGAGAAATTGTACTGCCGGTTGGATCGAGTTGCGTTCAGCGCCTTCTCCATCGGCGCCTTCGCTGGGAAAGTTATACGAGGATGCGGTTGTTGTATGGCTGCGTGAGGTGGTGGGTGAATTTGCCTCATTAAGCCGACGCTGGGTGGAGACCCCTGAGGGATTTGTTTATGCGCCCAACCTGCAACCGGTAAGGAATTTGCCCAATCAACCCGTCACCAGCTTTCCGGAAACCAGTATGGGGCGTGGCATGTGGGCTGAGGTCACCGTGCCTTATGTTGATATTTACCCCGACAAACCGCCGTGTTCGCCCTGGGTGCAGGAAGTGATCAACCCACGCTTGTATTACAGTCAGGTGATGTGGATTGACGATGTGGTCACCAATTCCCAGGGGCAGGTTTTGTACCGGGTGAACGAAAAGTACGGCAACTGCGGCGATATTTTCTGGGCACTGGCTGAGGCATTCAGGCCCATCACCGAAGAAGAACTGGCACCCATTCGGCCCGAAGTGGCAGATAAGCGTATTGAAGTCAACCTGACTTACCAGACGCTGTCCTGCTATGAAGGCAAGGACGAGGTCTATTTCTGCAGAGTCTCCACCGGGTCCAAGTTCAATGCCGCTGGAGAAGCGGTTGACAAATGGGCAACGCCGGTTGGCGAGCATATTCCGTGGCGCAAGGTTTTGAGTATTCATATGGCAGGTGGTTCCACCGGTGTGGGCTACGACACCCCCGGCATTCCCTGGACGATCCTGTTTGACCCGGATGGCGCAGCCATTCACTCAACCTTTTGGCACAACGATTTTGGCACGCCGCGATCACATGGGTGCGTAAATTGTTTGCCCGAAGATGCCAAATGGATCTTCCGCTGGGCTTCACCGGTTGTGGGGTATGACCCTGGAGATAAAGACCTGACCGGCATAGGCGGGACCATTATTAACGTGAAAGAATAAGTGGTGGGGGGTTCATGGATGTAACGGTTGGATTGGCATTTCTGGCAGGGCTGGCTTCGTTTCTATCACCGTGTGTGTTTTCGCTGGTTCCGGCTTATGTCGGCTACCTTAGCGGGCGTTCGGCGGCTGCTGTTGCCACCCCTGGAGGCGATAATGTGCCACAGCCCAATCGCCTTGAAACACTGGCGCACGGCCTGGCTTTTGTGGCGGGGTTTAGTATAGTCTTTATCGCGCTGGGTCTCACCTTCTCACTCATAGGCCAGTTTCTGTATGATCTGAGCCCGATCCTGTCCAAAGTGGGCGGTGTGGTGGTGATCCTGTTCGGGCTGCATATGACCGGTCTGTTGCGAATACCCTTTCTGGAGTACGATCTCAGGCCGCAAAGCCAGCTGGATCGCAGCAGGAGTTTCCTATCGTCATTTTTGATGGGGATTTTCTTCTCGGCAGGCTGGTCGCCGTGTGTGGGACCGGTGCTTGGCAGCATACTTACCATTGCACTTGAAACTGGTTCGGTGGCATTGGGGGCAAGATTATTATTGTTTTATTCGGCAGGCATGGCTGTGCCTTTCCTGCTGGCAGCCCTTGGAATCGGCTGGGTTACCACTGCCTTAAAGAAGCATGCAAAGGCATTGCATATGGTGGAAATCGTAATGGGAGCCATCCTCATTCTGGTGGGTATTTTGTTGTTCCTGGGTATTTTTGAACAATTGGCCCGTTTCGGTTTCTTTGTTGATCTTGGATTGTGACATTGAAGGTACGCGGTATTGTACGTCTGATATTGATCAGCCTGGCACTTGTGATCCTGGCAGGGATCGTTATCGGAGTATGGCTGGAAACTGGAAGACTTAATAACATATTCTCTTCCAGCGACCCTCCGAAAGCCGGTTTGGCCTTGGCGGGTTTTGAGCTGGATGACCTGGAAGGAAATCGCTTCCTGTCATCTGACTTGACTGGGAAGAGGGTGATCATCAATTTCTGGGCAACGTGGTGTGCTCCGTGTATTGAAGAGTTGCCCCTTTTCGAAGAGATCCACAAACAAAATCAAAGCGATTTACTGGTAATCGGAATAAATGTGAATGAACCCCATGAAGTGGTTCAAAGCTTTGTTGAAGAAATGGGGATCAGTTTCACTGTCTTGCTGGATACTGACGGCGCCCTAAGCGATATGTATAGAGTATGGGGATATCCAACGACTTTTTTTGTTAATGCAGATGGAACCCTGGCGGCCACCCATACAGGCCCATTATCCAGGTCTGAACTGCAACGTTATATAAACAGCATGGAGCCATCGCCTTGATTACTGTCATGTTATATATCAAAAAAGATTGTCCCGCATGTGACCAGGCAAAGACTGACCTGGATAGTCTGCAACAAACCGTACCGCATCAGATTGTGATTATTGATGTGGAAACAGACGAGCAAATGGCAAAGACCTATCAGAACGTGCCAATCGTCGAGGTGGGCCCTTACCGTCTGGTGAAGGAATTTTCCCGTCAGGAATTGCACATGACACTTGGGGCAGCGAGGGACCGAGCCACGAGATTATCGGAAACCGATGCCGGCTATCATCAACGCATGGACAGGGGCAGGATCATGACGAAGACCGACCGATTTTCATTATGGCTGTCCAATCACTATATGTTGTTGATCAACCTGATGGTGCTCCTGTATGTCGGTCTGCCTTTTCTTGCGCCGGTGTTGATGAAAACCGGAGCCACAGGGCCGGCAAAAATCATCTATACCATCTACAGCCCTTTGTGCCATCAATTGTCATTCCGTTCCTTCTTTCTGTTTGGAGAACAGTTATATTATCCGCGTGAGCTTGCCGGCATCCCTGATATGTTGACATATGAGGAGACCATGGGCCATGACACGGTGGATGTGCTCAGCGCCAGGCGTTTCCTTGGTGATGAAATTGTGGGATATAAGGTGGCATTGTGCCAGCGTGATATTGCGATATATGGTTTTATTTTGTTGTTCGGAATAATCTTCTCTGTGACCGGTAAAAAGCTAAAACCGATTCCCTGGTATGTTTGGGTGGTTGTTGGCCTGGGGCCCATTGCGCTGGATGGATTTTCCCAATTACCAGGTCTGATGGCGATCCTGCCGGATTGGTTCCCGATTCGTGAGAGTACCCCTGTGTTGAGGGTGATCACGGGTGGTTTGTTTGGATTGATGACTGCATGGTATCTATATCCAATGATTGAAGAGACCATGCGGGATACGAGAATGGTGATGACCCGCAAGCAGAATGTCATTGCGCAAACACAGCAGTCGAGAGATGCAGAATGAGTTTTGTTGAGTTTGATGGATTGAAGTATTTCCAATTTGATAATCTAAGCAAAGCTGGCGCTGTTCATGGTGTTTTCACCCGTCATGGCGGCGTCAGTCAGGCGCCGTGGGCATCACTAAATCACGGGGGAACGGTTGGCGACCCGAGAGCCAATGTTATTGAAAATCGACGAAGGGTCTTTGCTGCATTTAACCGACCGGTGGAGAGCATTTTTGATGTCTGGCAGGTGCACAGCGCTGACGTGATCTGCTCCGATGAACCACGTCCACTTGACAGCCCGCATCAAAAAGCGGATGCAATCGTTACTGATCGTCCAACCATCACACTATTCATGCGGTTTGCAGATTGCGTTCCCATTCTTTTATTCGATCCCATTCACCGGGTGGTGAGCCTTGTTCATGCAGGCTGGCAGGGAACGGTGAAAAAGGTGGCGGCAGAATGTATACGTGCCATGGTGGGCAGATACGGGTGCAACCCGCAGGATATCCTTGCCGGTATTGGACCTTCCATCAGCATGGAACGATACCCGGTTGGCGCGGAGGTTGTGGCTGCTGCCCAACAGGCATTTCCTGGCTGTTATGACAAGATTTTATTTCACAAAGATGGAAAAGTACATCTTGATTTATGGAGGGCAAACCAATACGCTCTCGAAATGAGCGGTGTGCAAAACATTGAGATTGCAGGAATTTGCACTGCCGGAAACATCCAGGATTGGTATTCTCATCGTGGTGAAGCGGGAAAAACCGGCAGGTTTGGCGCTTTGTTGGCGCTGCCCATGTGACAGGATGGCAATAATGGATGAAACCCTGGTTGAAACCATTCGGCAACGATTGGAAACCACCCAAAGAGAGATTGAGGCTGCCTTGAAGAGAAGCGGAAGGGCGCCCGGGTCTGTAAAGCTGGTGGTGGTTAGCAAGGCACAGAGCATTGAGACTGTTCATGCTGCGGCTCTGGCGGGGGCTGAAATTCTCGGCGAAAATTATGCCGAGGAAGCTGTTGAGAAGATAAATCAGTTGAGCATGTATCCGCTGCAATGGCATATGATTGGTCATGTTCAAAGTCGAAAAGCAAGAATTGTTGCCGAAAATTTTGATATGCTTCACTCGCTGGACAGTCGCCGCCTGGCTGAGAAAATCAACAATGCCTTGAGCGGGACGGAAAAGGTTCTGCTGGTTTTGTTGGAATTAAATGTTGGTGGTGAAGAAAGCAAATCAGGGTGGGATGTTTCCAACACTGAGGCGATGGAGATCTTATTCTCTGATATTGAATATATCCAGATGTGCGAGCATTTACGGATCAATGGCGTCATGGCCATGCCGCCAATTGGCGAGCACCCGGAGGAATCAAGACCCTATTTCAAGCGGGTGATGGATATTCTGAAAGCCTTGAAAAAGCGGTTCCCAGACATTGCCTGGAATGAAGTATCCATGGGCACCAGTCTGGATTACTGCGTGGCAATAGAAGAAGGCGCAACCATGGTGAGAGTCGGCCAGGCTATTCTGGGTTCCAGAAAGCCTCGATAACCCAAGTGACTTTACGGCTATAATGAACATTAAGAAATCCGGTATAATGGTTAACATATGATCACGATATTAATACAATTCATCCGGCTGGTTTTTAACGTTTTGTTCATTCTGGTGGTTGCAGATGCAATTCTATCTTTTGTTCTGCCGCCATATCATCAGGTGAGGGTGCTG
>DAOUGC010000074.1:0-2386 GCA_034429695.1 Levilinea sp. | reverse complement strand
GCGGCGGCAAACCCGGGGGGCCCGGGGCCCGCGGGGGGGTACGGGGGCCGGGGGGCGCCGGTCGGGGGTGGGGGCGTGGGAACCAGCGTTTTCGTCGCGGTGGGGATCAGGGTGGGCAGCGGGGTAATTGTCGCCGTCGGCAGGGCAAGGGTGGGGACGATGGCCTGTTCTCCTGTGGGAGCGGGCCGCGTCTCGCCTCGACTGCAGGCCGTTATCAAGGATGCTACGATCAGGATGAAGAGGAACGCTTTTTTCAAGAGAGTCTCCTTGGTCAGTCAATTCATCATATCGCAGAAGAACCGTTTTGCCAACCAGAAATCTTTTCGGCAAGCGGCGCGATTGATTGGATGCCTTCATTGCCCCCCGAAACGGTTTTGTCACGCTTGAAGCCTTGTAAGCCCCTGGATAAACCAATATAATGAAGATGATATGGAAAATCTCCCACAAGGGTCAGCCCAACCGGCTGGTTTTCGCCCGATATTAAAGGTAATTGTCGTCATCGCCACAGGGCTGGTCTTACTGGGATGGGGGTGGCTTACACCACCTGGACTGCTGGGGAAGGCCGATGCCGCCGGGTATGCCGTCTGTCACCGCATCGATGCACGCTCATTTCATATTGGCGACCGCCAGACACCCCTATGCGTGCGATGTTCGGGAATGTACCTGGGGGCTTTGCTGGGGATCGTGTACCTGGCGCGTTTTGGGAAACTTGCCGGAATGCCCAAATTAAAGATTATGATTGTGCTGGGGCTGTTTGTGGTGGCTTTTGCCGTGGATGGACTGAATTCTTACCTGCATCTTTTTCCAAATGCCCCCAGGGTGTACACGCCCGAGCACTGGCTGCGCTTGCTGACGGGCACGGGGGTGGGGCTGGGGATCGCGTCGGTGCTGATGCCGGTGGTCCACCAGACACTCTGGCAATCCACCGACAACCGGCAGGCCCTGGATGGCTGGAAGCCGTTTCTGGTGATGGTTGGCCTGGCCCTGGTGTTGGACCTGGCCATTTTCAGCGAGAATCCGTTGCTGCTCTACCCGCTGGCACTGCTGAGCGGGGCAAGCATTTTTCTGGTCCTTTCGATGGTGTATACGATCGTTTGGGTAATGATATTTAAAAAGGAGAACAAGTTCTCAAGCTACCGCGAACTGTGGGTTCTGATACTGGCGGGTTTCCTGACCGCGCTGCTGCAAATCGCCGTTTTAGACGCGGGGCGCTACTGGCTGACTGGCACCTGGGCCGGGTTCAACCTGTAACTGTTTTTTGAGGAGGAAGAAGATGGAAATCCTGAATATCCTGTCCGCATTTGGTTTATCTGCCAGCGCTGGTCTGAACGCTTATATCCCGCTGCTGATCGTGGCCCTGGTCGCGAAGTTTACCAATCTCATCCACCTGGCGGAGCCCTGGGACGCACTGACGAGCTGGTGGGTGATTGGCGTACTGGTGGTGCTGTCGATAATTGAGTTTTTCGCGGACACAACCCCGGCGGTAAATCACATCAACGATGTTATCCAGACCTTTGTACGCCCGGCAGCCGGGGCGATCCTGTTTGCCGCGAGCGCAAAAGTAGTCACCGATGTTTCACCGGTCTTATCCATCGTGCTGGGCATCCTGGTGGCGGGCAGCATCCATACCGCTAAAGCGGTTGCTGTGCGCCCAGCGGTAACGGCTGCAACCGCGGGCGTCGGGAACCTGCCGGTAAGCATCATGGAAGATGTCGTTTCCACCACACTTTCCATTCTTTCCGTGGTTGTGCCGGTGGTTATCGCCTGCCTGTTGATCCTAGTCACTGCCTGGATTGTATGGCGACTGCTGCGCAAAAAACCAGATTATCACAACGCGCATAATTTTGATCGGAGGTAGTATGTCTGAATATCCACCACCCTATTCTCAACAGTACCCTGCTACAGAAACGAATATGTGGGCATTGATCAGCTTGATTGCCGGCATCCTTGGCTGGCTGGGGGTTGTAGGCATCGGCGGATTGGCCGCTGTAATTTGCGGCCATGTTGCCAAAAACCAGATCCGGGCCAGCGCAGGACGCATGAGCGGGGATGGATTAGCCACCGCCGGGCTGATCCTTGGATACCTGAACATCGCCCTGACCATTGCCGGGATCTGCCTGGTTGTGTTGATTACCCTCGGGGTAATTAGCGGCGCAGCGATCTGCCCGTTTATTTTCCAGAACAGCTATTAGGCTTTTTCGCACCACTCAATTCACTACCTTATCATAGGAGAAGATCATGGATCAGAATCAGAACAACAACCTGTTCAATTTCGATAACCAGCCGCCCCAGGAGCCTCAAGCGCCCCAGCCGCCCCAAAGCGAACCAACGATTTTTTCCGGCGGCGGGCAGGTATATGACATTCCGCCCGTTCAGCAGCCAGTGG
>DAOUGC010000073.1:0-9958 GCA_034429695.1 Levilinea sp. | reverse complement strand
CCAGGCGCGTCATTTTGCCAAATCGATCGGAAAGCTGGCCAAGTCAGACAAAATTGACGCGGGAGTGTTGGCGCATTTTGCCGAAGCGATCCAGCCCGAAGTGCGTGCCGTGCCGGATGAACGCACCACCCAGTTGCAGGCTTGGACCAGCCGCCGCCGTCAGGTGATTGACATGCTGGTAGCGGAGAAAAATCGTCTGGACATCAGTCACCGCAGCGTGCGTCCCAGGGTGCAAGAGCACATTGATTGGCTGGAGGAGGAGCTGGATGATCTCAACCGCAACCTCGACCAGTACCTGGATAACGAGCCTGATTGGCAAGAGCAGAAAGACCGGCTGCGGTCGGTGCCGGGTGTGGGGCCAGTACTGTGCACGACGCTGCTGGCCGAGCTGCCCGAACTGGGAAAGTTGGATCGCAAAAAGATCGCCGCGCTGGTGGGGGTGGCGCCCTACAACTGCGACAGTGGCGCCATGCATGGCAAACGCAGAGTGTGGGGTGGTCGAGGAACCGTGCGCCACGCCCTGTACATGGCTACCTTGGCAGCCAGACGGTTCAATCCTGTGATCCGCACCTTTTTTGAGCGTTTGGTGGCTTCCGGAAAAGAATTCAAGGTTGCAATGACAGCGTGTATGCGGAAATTGTTAACGATTCTAAATTCAATGGTGGCTCACCAGACCACCTGGAACCCGAATTTCACCACCCAAAAACAACCGCTTCCTGCTTGACTTTTAACACAGTTGCTACCGATAAACTTTTAACACAGTCGCTACGCGGTTCTGCTATTTATTCGTGTCGTTCGTCGCTGCCTGGTTTTATGCCTGACCAACCGCTGGTGCTTCCACCCTGTCATTTTGCGGAATGCGGATGCGTGCGGCAGTGAAGATGTTCAATATGGCAATGCCAACCCCCAGCAGGAACACATACTGATACCCAAATTGATTCCAGATCACGCCGCCCAGCAGCGCAATGGCAATGGAGAACAGGTGATCGATGGTGATCGAAGCTGTCAGCGCCGGCTGTACATCCTCCGGTTTCAACGCGATCTTCTTGATATACGTCGCGCGCGCCATGCTCACCGACATCAGCATTTGATCCAGCAAATAACAGCCGCATATCAGGTAAAAAGCCGCCTGCCCACCCAGCAAATCCCGCCCAAAACCGTATCCAAAGCAGGCAAACACCAGCAAAACGGCCTCGCTGATCAGCACGGTGCGCTCACCCAGTTTGTCGATTGCCCTCCCCAGGAAGGGCTGGAACAGAATCCCGATAATTCCGCCGATGGTCAGCAGGGTGGCCAGCGTCTGGGTGGGCTGGTTGAACACCGTCACCAGCACCCACGGCGCAAACGTGATGAAGATCTGCTTGCGCGCCCCATACAGCACCGCCAGCACGTAGTACAGGCGGTACTCCTTGTGCAGCGTCAAAAACTGGCGCGACGAGGTCACCGGACGGCGTTTCATCATCAACATCAACAGCGCGCCCATCGCCAGCCCCACCGCCACAATCACAAAAGTGTGATTAAAGCTGAAGCCCAGGTAACGAAAACCCAGAAACACCACAAAACTCCCCCCGATGGTGGCGGCATTGCGCAGCGCGTTGAGCTGCCCAAGGCGCTGCCCGGTTTTTCCCTCCCTGGCCAGTTCCATGCCAATGCCAGACGAAAGCGGCAGGAACAAATGCTGCCCCATGCTGTAGATGAACAGCCACAGCGTCATCAGCCCATACGATGACGATAGAAAACCAACCAGCACCGCACCGAGGGCAGCCAGGAACATGGCAACTCCGCCCAGCCGCCGGCTGCACAAAAACCACAGCAGCGCGGTGACAAACACCACCAAAAAACCGGGCAGCTCGCGCGGCAGTTCCAGAAACGAACGCTGAAAACCGGTCAGGTGAAAACGACTGTTGAGAAAATTGTTGAAAGTCGAGTCCATCACGCTGGAGCCAAAACCCATCATGATGGAAGCCAGCACAAACAATTTCAGCTCGCGCGGAGCAGCCTGGATGCGGCGGAACAAAGCGGTCATGGGATCAATCTCGGTTTTCTGTGGAGATACAGCGACGTGTGCGCCGTGTGCGATTCTAACACAATCGTCAGGTCAGCCGTGCGGCTGGGGGGTATCTGGGGGGTATAATGAACACCGCCAGACACGAAAACGTTCGTCCCTCTGGCGCGCCGGAAACCACCGGACAAGAAATTGCCCATGAACATAGCCGTCAAAAAAGAACAACCCCGCACCTCGCAGTGGAAACTCCTGCTGCGCGCCTTCTCATACCTCAAACCACACTGGAAGTTAACCCTCGGCGCATACGCCATGATGCTGCTGATTGATGCGGTGGCGATGATCAGCCCGCAGTTGATCCGCTGGATCATTGACACGGTGATCACCCCGGCGGAAACCGCCGGGCCCGCGCCTGCCGATACCCGCCTGACCTGGGCAGTGGCTGCCCTGCTTGGGTTGGTGCTGGTGAAAGGCATCTTCACCTATTTTCAGGGTGTGTGGACCGAGGTCGCATCGCAAAACGTGGCTTACGACCTGCGCAACGAGCTGCAGCGCAAGATCACGCTGTTGTCTTTTTCCTTTCACGACAAAGCCGAAGCCGGAGACCTGCTCTCACGCACCATTCAGGATGTGGAACGCATCCGCTTTCTCACCGGGCGGGCCTCCTTCCGCGTGATCGAGGGCATCTTCCTCATGCTGATCACGGCGGTGGTGCTGATCAGCATGAACCCGTTGCTGGGCTTGCTGTCAGTGGCGGGCATGCCGGTGCTGGCATGGCAGGCAATCCGCTTTGGGCGGCGTTTCAGGCCACTCTCGCTGAAAATACAAAAACAACTGGGCGTGCTCACCACGCGGGTGGAGCAAAACCTGCGTGGCGCGCGGGTGATCAAGACCTTCTCGCAGGAGCAGACTGAGATTGACCGCTTTGAAGCCGAAAACAGCGCGTGGTTTGACCTTTCGGCAACTTCCGCACGGCTGCAGTCGCTCAACATGCCGTTGCTGCACCTGATCGCCAACATCGGCAGCGTCGCCATACTTTGGATGGGTGGCTGGCTGGTGATCCGGCAGCAGCTCACCCTGGGCGAACTGGTGGCCTTTACCACCTACATGGGGCAACTGCTCTCCCCGGTGCGCTTCCTCGGCATGATCCTGCCTGCCATTGCCATGGCAGGGGCATCGGCTGAGCGCATCTTTGAGATCCTCGATACCGTGCCGGATGTGCACGACGAGCCAGACGCGCCAGACCTGGCGCTGCGCGAAGGCCATGTGCGTTTTGAAGACGTTTCCTTTTCTTACGGGCGGCACGCTGGCGTGCTCAGGAACATCAGCTTTGAGGCGCTGCCCAACCAGGTGATCGCCCTGCTGGGACCCACCGGCTCAGGCAAGACCACGGTTGCCAACCTCATCCCGCGCTTCTATGACCCGTCTGAAGGGCGCATCACCATTGACGGGCAGGATATTCGCCAGGTGACGATCAACTCGCTGCGCTCCCAGATCGGCATGGTGCTGCAGGAGACAACGCTGTTTGCCGCCAGCCTGCGCGACAACATCGCCTTTGGGCGCGCAGACGCCACCCAGGCTGAGGTGGAAGCCGCAGCCAGTGCAGCCCAGGCGCACGAGTTCATCATCCGCATGCCCGAAGGGTACGATACACGCATCGGTGAACGCGGGGTCACCCTGTCGGGCGGGCAAAAACAGCGCATTGCCATCGCGCGCGCTATCCTCACCGACCCGCGCATCCTGATCCTGGATGACGCCACCTCATCGGTGGATACCGAAACCGAGCATCTGATCCAGCTTGCACTGGATGAAGTCATGTGCGGGCGCACCACGTTTGTGATTGCCCACCGCCTGAGTACATTGCTGCGCGCCGACCTGATTTTGGTACTGGACAAGGGCCGCATTGTGGCACGCGGCCGTCACACCGATCTGTTGCGCGCCTCGCCGCTGTATCAGTCCATCTACCAGCAGCAATTCAAACAAAAAGCGGAAAGGAAGGGCTGAGATGGGCTTTGGCATCGGCGTTTCCTCTCCAGACATGGGTCCACGCGGCGCGTTGGACCATTTCTCAGGTGGCGAAGACCAGCGCGGGCAGGTGTTCAACCTGCAGGTGATCAAACGCATGCTGGCTTACCTAAAGCCCCACCGCCCGCGCATGGTGCTGGCGTTTGCGCTCATGCTGGTGTCCACCGCGCTCACCCTGCTGGCGCCCTACCTGCTCAAGGTGGCCCTGGATGAAGCCATTGCCACCGGCAATGCCGATCAATTGGGCGACATCTCCATGCTGATGGCTGCCACCTATATCGGCCTGTACCTCACCGGCGCCGGGCAGCAGTACATTCTCACCTGGGTGGGCAGCCGTGTGCTGGCCGCCATGCGCTCCGATCTTTTTAAACATCTGCAGCGCCTGCCGCTGGCTTATCACGATACCCACATCGTCGGCGTTACCGTGTCGCGCGTGATCAACGACGTTGCCACCATCAACGAATTGATCTCGCAGGGTCTGATCACCCTCGCGTCTGACCTGCTGGTGCTGGCTGGCATCATCGCCATCATGCTGTCGCTCAACCTGCGCCTTGCGCTGCTGACCTTTACGGTGCTGCCCCTGATGGTGCTGGTCACGATCTGGTTCTCGCGCCGCGCGCGCAACGCCTACCGCGAGACGCGCACCCAGGTGGCGCGCGTGGTGGGCAACCTGGCTGAGGATATCGCCGGGGTGCGCGTGATCCAGGCGTTTCATCAGGAAGATTCCACCCAGGAACGCTTCAAGGGCGTGAATGAAGCCAACCGCGACGCCAACATCAGCGCCATGAGCCTGTCGTTCATCTTCCTGCCAGCCATTGAGTTCCTGGGGGTGCTGGCAACCGGCATCGTGTTGTGGTTTGGCGGGCGCTGGGTCGGCGAGACGGTCAGCCTGGGGGTGCTGGTGGCGTTTCTTTCGTATGTCTCGCGTTTCTTCCAACCGGTGCAGGAGCTTTCGCGCATGTACACCACCATGCAGTCCGCCATGGCGGGCGGTGAGCAGGTGATCCGCCTGCTGGATACTCCGCTGCTGGTGGAGGATGCCCCCGATGCGGCTGAAATGCCGCCGGTGGAGGGGCGCATCACGCTGGATGATGTCACCTTCCGTTACCGGCCTGAACTGCCGACGGTACTGCACAACGTGTCGCTGAAGATCCAGCCGGGGCAGACGGTGGCGCTGGTGGGTCCCACCGGCGCGGGCAAGACCTCCATCGGCAATATCATTGCACGTTTTTATGATGTGGAAGTGGGCGCCGTGAAGGTGGACGGGCTGGATGTGCGCTCGGTGACACAGGCCTCCCTGCACCAGCAGATCGGCCTGGTTCCGCAGGATTCATTCCTGTTCTCTGGCAGCATCGGCGAGAACATCCGTTTTGGCAGGCCGGACGCCAGCCAGGCAGAGGTGGAAAGGGCTGCCCGCCTGGCAAACGCGCATGATTTCATCATGGCAAAGCCGGACGGGTATGATTCAAAGGTGCAGGAGGGTGCATCCAACCTGAGCGTGGGGCAGCGCCAGTTGATTTGCATCGCGCGCGCCATCCTCACCGACCCACGCATCCTGATCCTCGACGAAGCCACCGCCAATGTGGACAGCCAGACCGAGGCGCTGATCCAGGACGCGCTGCGCACCCTGCTGCAGGGCCGCACCGCCGTGGTGATCGCGCACCGCTTGAGCACCATCCGCTCGGCTGACCTGATCTGCGTGATAGATGATGGGCGCATTGTGGAGCAGGGCCAGCACGATGAATTACTGGCGCGCGGCGGGGCGTATGCCGCGCTGCATCAGCGCCAGTTCGCGGAAAGTTGACTCTGTGGTCAGTGGTCAGTAGTCAGTGGTCAGTAGTCAGCGGTCAGAGATCAGAGGTCAGAGGCAGATCTTGCCAAATCGGCTAATCCGAGAAGAGGATCTCCAGCAGCGTACCGAGATTATCAGCGCCTTCCAGCGTGTCGATGTTGTACACCTCGGTGTAACCGCACTTTTTGCAGGACGCAAAGCTGTACCGGTAGGGCTGCACCTCAAACAGGCGGCTCAACCCCGTGCCAGACATGGCAAGCCGCTGTACATTGGCGCCGTGATTGCCGCATTTGGGGCACACAAAGGCATTTGCCAGTTGTTGTTCAACGTTACTCATCACAACCTCCATTTTGAATGATTGTTGCCCAGTTTACAGCAATGCAATTCGCCTAAACCTCAGATAATCCCTTCAATAAAAAGAGGCGAGGGGTTTCGCCCTCGCCTCACCAAATTCCAGTCATCACTAGCGCACAAAATAAATAATTGCCACCACCAACCCGATTGCCACCACAATCCAGCGCAGCACCTGCGGCTTGAGTCTCCCCGCCAGCCTGCCGCCCAACATCCCACCCAGCAGCGCAAACGCCATCATGCCCAGCGCCACGGGCCACACCACCTGCCCGGAAAAGACAAAAAACACGGCAGCCGCGGTATTGACCGTGAAGGAAATGATCTGCTTCAAGGCGTTCAGTTTGGTCAGCGAATCATTGAGAAACAACCCCAGCACGGCCAGCACAATCACGCTCAACCCGGCGCCAAAGTAGCCCCCGTACACCGCCGCCAGCAGCACCGGCAGCGCGCACAGGGCTGTACCCGCTGCGGCATTGCCCGCGCGCGCACCCATGCGTTGTGACACCCAGTTGCGCAGCGGGTCAGACACCGCCAGCAGCACAGACGCCAGCAGGATCAGGAACGGGATCAGTTCGCGGAACAACCGCTCGCCGGTGTTGAGCAACAGCCAGCCGCCCAGCAACCCGCCGATCACGCCTGCCGGAACAAACCACACCAGGCGCTGTTTTTGATCCTTGATGTCCTTCATCTGCGCCAGGGTTGCACCCAGGTAACCCGGCACCAGCGCCACGGTGTTGGTGAGGTTCGCCACCACCGCCGGAATGCCCACAGCCGTCAGCACCGGAAAGGTGATCAACGTGCCGCCGCCCGCCAGGGCGTTCACCAGCCCGGCAGCCACAGCCGCCAGGGCAACAAAAACATATTCATACCATTCCATGATTGCGCTCCAGTTTCTGGCTGATTATAGCATCCACGGCTGCATGAAGGCGTCCTTTCCACGCATCACGGGTAAAATAAACCTCATGATAACCCCATCCTTTTCTTCCATGCAATGGCTCAACCCACCTGCCAAAAGTACAAGCAGCCCCGCCAGCCTGACCGTGCTCACCGCCCCCGGCGGCGATTTCTGGCGCACAACCCATTACGGTTTCATCCGCCACAGCGGGCACTTCCTGTACCATACCCTGCAGGGCAATTTCACCGCCGCGGTCAAGATCACCGGGCGCTACCGTGACCTGTACGATCAGGCCGGACTGATGCTGCGTCTGGACGAGCACAACTGGATCAAGACCGGCATCGAGTACGTGCACGGTGTGCAGCAGGCCAGTGCTGTGGTTACGCGCGACTTTTCCGACTGGAACGTCTCGCCATTGAGCGCCAACCCTGCCTCGCTGTGGCTGAAATTACAACGCACCACCGAGGCGGTGGAGATCAGTTACGCGCTGGACGGCTCGACGTATACACTGCTGCGCCTGGCATATTTCCCCACTGAAAATCCGGTGCAGGTGGGCGTGATGTGCTGCTCGCCGGATGGCGGCGGTTTTGAAGTGGATTTCGAGGAGTGGACTCTCGAGTCCTGAGCGATAATGCGCGCAGGCATCATTATCATCCACGACGAGCGGCTGGCGCTGATCGAGCGGCACCGCAACGGCGATCATTACTACCTGTTCCCCGGCGGGCAAATCGAGCCGGGGGAGATCCCCGAGGAAACCGCTGTGCGCGAAGCACGCGAGGAGCTGGGGTTGGAGGTGCGCCTGTTGCGCCTGGCGGCCATTGTGGTATTCAACGGGGTGGAGCAGCATTATTATCTGGGCGAGATTGCTGGTGGTGAATTTGGCAAGGGCGAAGGACCTGAAATGCTGGGTCAATACCCGCCCGAGCGGGGTACATACGGCGCAGTGTGGATGCCCCTGCAGGATATCCTGTTCGAGCCGGTGCTCCCTGCCTGCCTGGCCGAAGCGCTGCTGTTCGCGCTGGAAGACGGCTTTCCGGACGAGCCATTGAGGTTGTTTGACCCTGGCCGACCGTACAAACGGGGTTGAGTAAGCGGCAATTTGTATCCGCAAAACCATCAACGAATGGCTGTCTGCCAGATGCCTTTATCTGCCAGATGCCTTTATCTGCCCGGACTTAATCGTTCATCCGTTGTTTTATTCGTTGATGGTTTATTAAAACAATAACCCGCGGGCGCGGCTATAAACGCCTTCCCACCACCATCGCATTTGCCCCCGCCGCGCCCCTACGGTTTTTCGTGTCCTTCGTCGTTTCGTGTAATTCGTGTTAAAAAACCATCCATAATCACACAAAAAACAGCAGGGTCAAATGGAACCGGTGGTTGGTGGGTCGGGAAAGCACCGCGACAACAAGGCTGGCGGCTCCCCTACGCAGGCTGTGGGCACACAAGGATTGAAAGTTGGGTTTCCTGTAGGGGCTGGGCGGGAGGCGCTACATAAATCGATTGTGGCCATCATAGCCCAGCCCGCCCCGGTAATCCGCGGGCGCGGCTATGGATGCCTTCCCACCACCATCGCATTTACCCCCGCCGCGCCCCTACGCTCAGGCTGCTTCGGGGGCAAGTTCTCCATCATATTTGCGCAACTGTGGATACACCACTGCGATGGCGGCCACGCCCAGGATGCACCCCACCCCACCGCTGATGATGGCAAACGGCGTGCCAAACGCCTGCGCCATCAGACCGGCTTCGATCTCACCCAGTTGCGGGCCGCCCATGAAGAACACCTGATTGATGCTGACCATGCGCCCGCGAATGTGGTCGGGTGTCTGGATCTGGCGGATGGTGTTGCGCAGGATGGTGCTGATCGAATCACCGCTGCCCACCAGCATCATCGCCAGGAAAGCCAGCCCAAACACGCGCGAGGTTCCCAGCAAAATGGTGGCAGCGCCGTACCCCACCACCGCTGCCAGCAGCAGCGGCCCCTGACGGCGCACGCGGCGCAACTGCGAGAAGACCAGCCCGACCGTGATCGCGCCGATTGACTCAGCCATCACCAGCCAGCCGTATTCCGTTGCCCCCACCTTGAGCACGTCGCGCGCCACAAAAGGCAGCAGCGTATAAGCCGATGAGAAGAAGGTTGCAACAAAATCCAGCAACATGCTGGACAGGATGATCGGGCGTTTGAGAATGAAACGGCCGCCGTCCACAATGGAAGCCAGACTGGCGGAAATGGAACGCAACGGCGAAATTTGCCCCGCAGCCTGCAGCGTGGTCTGCTGCACGCTGCCCATCAAAATCAGCGCAGCCAGCACCGCAAAAAAGGTGACCGCATTAAAAATGTACACCCCAAAAATTCCAAAAGCAGCGATCACCACCCCACTCAAGCCGGGACCCAGAATGGCGCCCGTGTTGGATGCGATGGAGGTCAGACTGAAAGCGGAAGGCAGCAGTTCCTTGCGCCGGATCAGGTTGGGAACCAGCGCCTGGCGGGCAGGCAGATCAAAGGCGGTTGCGCCAGCCTGAATGGCGGTGAGCAGATAGATGTGCCAGATCTCGATCAGGTTCAGCCAGGTGAGCAACCCCAGCACCAGCGCCACCAGCATGGAGATGGCCTGGGTGATGAACATGATCTTGCGCCGGCTGTAGCTGTCTGCCAGCAAACCGCCCACCGGAGCGAGCAGCAGGATGGGCAAAAAACGCGCCAGCCCGATGCCGCTGACCACCACCGGTTGATCCGACAGGTCGCGCAGATGCCACAACAGGGTGGCGCTCTGCATTTGCGTTCCGGCGATGGAAACCATCAAGCCAAACCATAACAGGGCAAACTGGCGCTCGAAGAGCGCCGGCGGGATGAGGCGGCGAAGGGTTTGTTGCATGACAGGGGATTATAAAC
>DAOUGC010000072.1:0-1755 GCA_034429695.1 Levilinea sp. | reverse complement strand
GGGTTGTCCGCCATACCGCCATCCACAGAGATGAATTTGCGCCCATCTGCCGAACGCTTGCTGGTCCCCACCCGATACACTGAAAGCCCTGCCCTGGCAACCAGCCAGCGGCCTGGCTCCAGAAACACGGTAGGCAGGGGCCATCCCATGCGGGTGAACTCTTTCTCCACCGCAGTGCACACCACACCCACCCACTCTGATACCGGATGAGGTGTTTCCAGGTCTGTATACGGCACACCCCAACCACCGCCGGGGCTGATCTCGCTTAACGGCACACCTTCCTGCCCGGCAAGATCCACCATCATGGTGATCGCTTCGGCAAAGGGAGCTGCCTGGTGGATCTGCGAACCAAGATGAATATGCAGACCGGTCAATTCCAACCAACGGCTGGCTTTTGCATGGCGAATGCCTTCCACTGCCTGACCATCCTGCAGACCAAAACCGAATTTGCTGGTTAATTTGGCTGTTTGCACATAAGGATGCACATCAATTTCAACCCCCGGTGTGATCCGCAGCCAAACCCTGGCCGGTTTACCAACCGATTGCGCCACCTGCTCGATTAGAGCCAGATCATCCAGACTGTCCGCCACAATACAATGAATACCCCACTCCAACGCCATGCGGATTTCTTCTACACTTTTGTTATTACCATGTAAATGCACAGAGTCAGGGTCAAAACCGGCCTTGCGGGCAACGGTCATTTCTCCAAGACTGACCACATCCACGCCAATGCCCAGATCCACCAGTTTACGTCCAAAGGGAAGTGAAAAATACGCCTTTGCAGCATAGGTAACCTGGGCTTTTCCGGCGTATGCAGATAATGCGGCAGTCAGTTCACGCTGCATGGCTTGAACCGTGGCAGCGTCGTAGATGTAAAGCGGGGTGCCAAATTGCCGTGCCAGATCCGATACAGCCATATCCCCCAGCATGAGACGCCCTTGATCGTCCACGCGCGCGCTCACCGGCAATAAATCAAAAATGGATAAGGTCATTCTCCGTTCTCCTTGATGGTTTCTTTCCCCCGCCGGTTGGCAATCCATCCATAAGGAGTGCGTAATTATAATGCATCCAGACCATTAATCTCCCAGATACAGCCGGGCCACCCGCGCCGATATTCCACAGGTGACGTCCGCCTGTGCGGTGTTCCAGCGCTCAGAAAGCTCCTCAAGCTCAATGGAGTCATCCCCCTGTCTGCCCATCAAGACAATCTCTGTTCCGATGGGGGTTTTCTCCGGCAGACGGATCATGCAGGCATCTGCACACACTTTTCCAACCACATCAGCACGTTTGCCGGCGATCAATACCTGATTGCCCCCCGCGCGCCTGAACCCATCCGCGTAACCCACCGGCGCCACCCCGATCCACTCATCACCGCTGGCGGTGTATGCATGTCCATAACCCACCCCCCAACCTGCAGACAGGCGGCGGCAGGATGCCAGGCGGGTCTTCCAGGAAATGACCCTTTGTAAATAATCTGGCAGTGGACTGTAATAGAAAGGCCGGATACCCAAAAATGCCGATCCCACCCTCACCATTGAATAACGCGCCCTGGGTTCAGCCAAAGCCGCGGCAGAGTTGCTGCAATGTACGAACTCAGGATGAATGCCATTTTCGGAAAGAGACCCAAGGGCCTGGTTGAAGCGATCGAGCTGATCATCGGTCCAGGCAGATGTGGCTTCGCTGTCCACCACCGAGAGATGGCTGTAAACACCGGTAATCTTGATGCATCCTGTCTTTTCGGCATTCTGATGGAGA
>DAOUGC010000071.1:0-3112 GCA_034429695.1 Levilinea sp. | reverse complement strand
GGCCGCGCGGTCAGGGTCACGGATGGGCATACGCTGGAACGGGTGGCGGCAAGCTGCCGCGAATCGGGCTGGCCGGTGCAGGTGGAGGGTGAGGTCTTTATCGCCCCTTACAGCGCGCCGAGTGCAGGCCCGCCGCCGTGGCGCCTTTACCGGTTTCTCTTCCACACCGTGATCGGCAATGCCACTGCCGAGCCGCACGGGGCGACGTTGTGGCGGTTTGAGGGGTGATCAGGGACACAGCTTCCCACAAGAAACGGACTTTTATCCGTTCATCAAATCGTTTACGCGTAGCCCGCTACCCGTCCCCGCACTGCTGCGCGGCTCGCGTCCTGCGGATGACGTTTCCCGGGCAATCGGCGCGGTAATCCTCACCTAAATGTGCCAGTGCCGAAACCTGCCACATGCCATTCGGGAGGCGAGGGATGCGCCGCTCACCAGTCAATTGCATATGTTTCAACACCTTAAGAAAAGAAGGTCGCCCGCGGAAGCGGGCGACCTTTAACCAAAGGACGGCGAATATCTTACTGGGGAGGCAAAATGACCTGGTCGATCACATGGATCACACCATTCGAGGTCAGAATGTCGGTGATAATCACCTCAGCATCATTGATATAAACCTTGCCGTCCTCCACCTTGACCATAACAGGCTGGCCGTTGACGGTGTCAGCGCTGGTCAGTGTGACCACATCCGCAGCCATAACCTGCCCGGCAACCACATGGTAAGTGAGAATGCCAGCAAGCTGCTCCTTGTTCTCAGGCAACAGGAGGCTTTCCACAGTTCCGGCGGGCAGCTTGGCGAAGGCGTCATCAGTGGGGGCAAAGACCGTGAAAGGACCTTCACCCTTGAGGGTGTCAACCAGCCCGGCAGCCTGAACCGCCGCGACCAGGGTGGTGAACCGACCATCGGCAATGGCTGTGTCCACGATATCACTGGGGGGTAGGAGAACTGTGTCGATGACGTGGATCACGCCATTGGAAGCGACGATATCGGCCTGCGCAACCGTGGCGTTATTGATCATCACCTTGTCCATCTCGGTTTTGATCGTGACAGGCAGCATGGCAACTGTATCCGCGCTGTTCAGCTTGGCGGCGTCGGCGGCCATCACATTGCCAGCGACAACATGGTAGGTCAGGATCTGTACCAGCTGATCCTTGTTCTCGGGCTTGAGCAGTTCTTCCACAGTTCCCTCGGGAAGCTTGGCGAAGGCCTCATCGGTGGGAGCGAATACGGTGAAGGGACCGGCACCCTGGAGCGTTTCGACCAGGCCGGCGGCCTCGAGGGCAGCCACAAGCGTGGTGAAGCTGCCTGCACTGACGGCAATATCAACAATTGTCTGGGGGGCTTCCGTTGCGGTCGGCTCTGGCATCATGGTTGCGGTGGGTTCGGGCATTGCCGGCGCCTGGGTGGGCTCAGGGGTTGCCGCAGGAGCGCAGGCAACCAACAGGATTGATAGGGCAACGAGGATACTGATAAACTTGAAGCGTTTCATCTTCTCTAACACCTTTCATCTGAATAAACTTGATTTGTATATACAATGTTTATTTACATTGTATTTGTATAATCTTTAGTATAATGTTTAAAAATACTTTGTCAAAAAATTCGAGGGTTTTGTATCATGTTTGGGTGCTCAATTTCAACCGCCCCGAAGCCGTCGCCAGGGCGCGCGAGCTGGGCCTGCTCTAACCCCAAACCAAAAACAATACCAGCCCCCATACTTAAGTTGCTACCCGGCAGTACCTGCCTGCCGGTATATTCATGTTCATCAGGACAGCGAACATGAAAACAAACCCATCCAATCACCCTATGAAATTCGCGTAGACGGAGACCTGTCCCTGCAGTGGAGTGAGTGGTTTGCTGGTTTCACCATCACCGTGCGCGACGACGGGACCACACACAGCGGCGCTGTGGCTGACCAGGCGGCGCTGTATGGCCTGCTGAGAAGAGTGCGTGATCTGGGTCGCGGATGGCGCGACGCTGGAACGGATGGCGGCAAGCTGCCGCGAATCGGGCTGACCGGTGCAGGTGGAGGGTGAGGTCTTCTCGCCCCTTACAGCGCGTCGAGTGCAGGCCCGCCGCCGTGGCGGTTTGATGTCCAACCTGTGGATGGTTTTGCTGTGAACTGACGGGACGGAGCTTGAACGCGGTGCACGGTGTGCGCCAAAAAAACAGCCCCATTGTGGTTACAGATGCGGTCGGTTGCGGACCACCCCGCCGTGAACTAGTGCCCCGCCATTTTCTCGATGCGGCGCCTGCCGAGATAAGCCATCAAAGAGTAGAACCCCAGCAGCACGGCCACTCCGATGACAGGATACAGCACCTCATACCAGTTTTGTGCAGCAGGCCAGCCGTGGATCAAAACCGTCGGGACGGAAATAAAGGCCACCAGAACAAAATAGATCACCAGGATCTTTTTGAAGGAAATCACCGGCAGGATTCCACTCAGGTACAGTCGAATCGCCCAGTAGCTGCCCATGGACAGGCCCGCGATCCAGGTGATGTCGGCGTATGCCTCTTGAGGCAACCCAAGGTGGTAACGCTTGTACAGGATCACGCCAGCCAGCGCCAGTTGAGTGAGCAGCAGGACGAAGAATGAAACCATCCCGTTGACGTGTTCGGTGCGTTCGTCCCCAAAAAAATTTTTCATTATCTTTCTCCTTTAATCCAAAACAGCTCATCCAGACTTTTACCGGTCACTTTTTTGATCATCAAGCACAACCTGAGCGTGGGGTTGTATTTCCCTGCTTCGATCAGGATGACCGTCTGGCGGGTGATGCCAATCAGGTCGGCGAATTGCTCCTGGGTCAGGTTCATCTCAACGCGGGCGAGTTTGACGCGATTTTCGATTTCCAAATCTTCCATCCGGGTCTCTCTTTTTATCATTTCCCCCATTGTAATCTATATATGTCAAAATGTCAACTATATATTACATTTGCTGGAAAAAAAGTGTTGCATTCAGAAAGCATTCACTACATATGGAAGGGTTTAATTACTGGTCAAAGAGAGGAACCCCGTTTATAATACAGCTTGAGGATGGTGTCCAATGCAACCCGTTTCTTCCCCTTTCTTCCACTGCCGGAGTGCATCGGGCCGTTCGCATTGTCAATGATCTAA
>DAOUGC010000070.1:0-3284 GCA_034429695.1 Levilinea sp. | reverse complement strand
ACGGCGCTTGTGGAAGGCGAAGACGAAATTTTGTTGGATGAAACCCAATCGATCCTGGTATACTCGCGGCGCGATTTTGTCTGGGTGCCGGGTTTCGAGTGGTGGGAAGAGTATGAGCTGTGGGCAGCCTGGGTGACGCCCAATGACCCGGCGGTTGAAGAACTGATCCGCGCCGCAGCCAATTATGACCCCACCGGGATTATGACCAGCGGCTACGGTTACGAACCGAATGACGGCGACGGAAGCGTATATCGACGCCTGGAAGCCATCTGGGAGGCAGAGGCACAGGATTATCAACTGACCTATATCAGCACGATGACAACTTTCGCGCCTGGAACCGTGCAGCGCATGCGCCTGCCTGCTGAGGTGCTGGATCAGTCGAGCGGTAACTGCGTGGAACTGGCGGCATTGTTTGCATCTGCAGCAGAAGCGCTGGGTCTGGAGGCTGCCATCATCCGCATACCTGGTCATGCCTACGTGGGGATTCGAACGGATAAAGAAAACGCGCTGTACTACTTCATTGAGACGACAATGATCGGACGCGCCAGTTTTGGCGATGCGGTCGATTACGGGGGCGAAGAATGGTCTGAGGCGGAACCACACTTTGACGCAGGAGAAGAAGGCTACGCCTGGGTGACCATTCCTGACGCACGCGAGAAAGGTATCCTGCCAATCCCATGGCGGTAGGCAGGTACTGTTCCTCTCACCCGGTCCAAAATCAATCAGCCATAAGTCAACACCCCATCCGCGTAACTGTGGTGTTGACTATCATTTTTAAATGTCCCTGGCAGCCAGATCAAATGGACATTGTCTTTACGCTTCAATAACCCCCTGATTGATGTTCATATGAATGATTTGGTGATGTATGAATTTAAGTCCAAAACATATATAATTGCTATCCAAATAGTATACTTTTAGGAGCAATCAGCAATTTGGAAGACTTCCAGATTGACTTGCAGTGGGAGAGATAATGACAGAAAAAACCTCCATGAGCCAGCTTCGCACGCACTTCAATGGCAGGCTTATCACGCCCGGGGATGTTGCTTACGATCAAGCCCGGACAGTCTTCTATGGCGGCTTTGACCGTCATCCCGCCGTGATCATCCGTGTCACAAATGCCCATGACGTTGCCCGCGTGATTGCGTTTGCCCGCGAAACCGGACTGGAACTGGCAATTCGCAGCGGCGGACATAGCAATGCCGGACACAGCGCCACAGAAGGTGGGATTGTACTTGACCTCTCAGAGATGAAGGCGCTTGAGATTGACGCAGCCAACAGAACTGCATGGGCTGGGGCAGGTCTTACGGCACTGGAATATACAAAAGCCACAGCAGAACACGGGTTGACCACCGGTTTTGGTGACGCTGGTTCTGTGGGGCTGGGCGGCTTGACACTGGGTGGCGGCGTTGGGTATCTGGTTCGAAAATATGGAATGACCATCGACAACCTGCTGGCCGCAGAAATCGTTACAGCCGATGGGAGGATATTACAGGTCAATGCTGACGAGAACCCGGATCTTTTCTGGGCAATACGCGGTGGGGGCGGCAACTTTGGAGTGGTCACCCGCTTTAAGTTCAAACTGCAGCCAGTCAACAACGGTGTTGGCGGCATGTTGATCCTGCCGGCAACACCGGAGACGATCACATCCTTTGTCAAACTGGCCGATCAGGCGCCTGAAGAACTGTCCACCATTGCCAATGTCATGGTGGCTCCTCCCATGCCGTTCCTGCCCGCCGAAGTGCATGGCAAGATAATCCTGATGGCATTGATGTTCTTTACCGGTGAACCTGATGCTGGCGAACAGGCAGTTGCCCCGTTTCGGGCACTTGCCACCCCACTGGTAGACATGCTCCGGCCCATGCAATATTCCGAAATGTACCCCCCTGAAGAATCTTCCCACCATCCCCTTGCTGCTGGACGAACCATGTTCATGGATGAAATCAACCGGCAGGATGCCCAATTGATCCTTGAGCATATTCGCAGCTCATCAGCGATGATGGCCGCTGCCCAGATCAGGGTATTGGGGGGCGCCATGGCTCGTGTTCCGGAGGATGCCACCGCCTTTGCTCATCGAAAACGCAAAATCATGGTTAACCTGGCAGCGTTGTATGGAGATCCATCCGATGCTGCCCTGCATGACCATTGGGTGGAAAATTTTATGGGCGCATTGCGCAGGGGTTCAACCGGAGCGTATGTAAACTTTTTGGCATCTGAAGGGCAAGAACGTGTTCGGGAGGCATATCCCGGGCCAACCTGGGATCGCTTGATCGCCCTCAAGCAGCGTTACGACCCGGACAACCTGTTCCGACTGAATCAAAACATTCCGGCCGGAACCGTTGAAGATTAAGGTAACGGGAGAAGGTGGTTTATGAGAAAGATCATTGTTGAAGTTGAAACTTCTGTGGATGGATGCATGGGCTCGGAAGATATGGCTTTCTGGCAGCAGGCATTCCCGTTCCACGGTCAGGATGTTCAGGACTATCTCAGCGATCTATTATTCATGCCGGAAGCGCTGATCATGGGTAGAAAAACCTATCAATCATTTGCAGAAGTATGGCCTGCAAGAGATGGAAAAGACGCCGACCGGATAAACGGCATGCTCAAATACGTCGCATCACGAACACTCGCCGAACCGCTCATCTGGAACGCCACCCTGCTGAAGGGCAATGTCGTGGAGGACATTAAAAAACTCAAGCAAAAAACCGGCAGGCCCTTGCTGCAATATGGTGTTGGCGAACTGACCCAAACCCTGTTGGATAATCAACTGGTGGACGAGCTGCGCATCCTTACCCATCCTTTTATATATGGCAAAGGTCCTCATGTTTTTGAACACATGGGGGTTCACCGGCTAAATCTTATGGAAATCATAAGATTTAATTCGGGGGCAATCGCCCACCATTACCACCCCGTAGAGATGTAATACAGGAGGCTGGAGGAAAAATTCAATCGCCCGGCACATAGCAGCATCAGACCTTTTGTGGATGTCTCATTCTGCAAAAGGTCTTTTTTTGTGCGGTTTGGACGATCAAACACCATAACAAAATTGAGAACGTATATTTCTCAGCCATGTTTCATGCTACAATTTGCCAAACCAGACCAATATAAAAAATCTTGTCATCAATCAAAACCCGCCAGAGACGACCATCTGGCAGGTAAAATGGGCGAGTTCATTGGCTGTCCATACCGACCAGCAGCACGATGATCACCCGGCAGAGAAAAACATGAGCGGCAAAACGTCAATATGTGTCGTTATGCTGGGCTGTTTGTCCAATCACAAATTTCAA
>DAOUGC010000069.1:0-12709 GCA_034429695.1 Levilinea sp. | reverse complement strand
GCATGCCGGGCTTTCCACATCTGGCTGAGGAGGGGTTGCGGAAAGCATTAATGGCAGCCCACCGCTTTGACGCTGATGACCTGAGCGCCAACCGAAGGGGACGGATTGCCGCCCCGCAGATGAAGCGTTTTATGCCGCAACTGGTGGGCGGGTTTGCGGCTTCCGCATTGGGGGGTGGTGTGGCGCTGTTCACCCTGTACTTTAATTTTCTTAAACCGGGCGCGCCCGGCGTTGACAACTGGGTGGGGGTTGCCATACAACTGGTGTTCGCTGCGGTGTTCCTGCTGGCCGGGTTGAATTTCTTTCTGCGCGCCCTGGCGGATGTGTTCAACGGCAAGGTGGAGTATGTTGAGGGCGTGGGCAAAAAGACCTACGAGGTGGTGAGTTCGCGCAGTCGCAGCGGCGGCGTGAATTCGTCGGTGCAGTATTTCTACCAGGTGAATGAAGACCGTTTCAGGGTTCCGGCGCGCGCCTATCAAAGCCTGATCGACGGGGTGCAATACCGCCTGTATCACACACCCTACAGCCGGGTTGCCGTGGCCATTGAACCGTTGGAATCTCCCATGAAAGTTTGACCCCAACGGCATAAAACGTGCACGCAAGCAGAGTGCACAGGCGTTGTTGAATGGGCCGGCGGCGTCTGGAGCTGCCTGAAAATCTCTCGTCCGGATTGATTCTCCGGTATACTTTTATCCATCCAATCCTGCGCTGCCCGATGATGGCCGGGAACCCTGTAAGATTTGATTCCCGTACGGTCCGGTAAAGCCCTGACCTGCCGGAAGCCTGGCTGCAATGATACTCGATTATATTCTTTACCTCATCACGGTGCTGCTATCCATCGTGGTGACCGTGGGATTGGCCCTGTACGGCTGGCGGCAAAGGCCCGCTCCGGCTGCTCAGGAATTTTCGATTCTCATGGGTGTGGTGTCGGCGGTTTCGCTGGCCAGCATCCTCGGCATGATCAGCCCCACCCCCGACCTTGCTCATCTGCTGTTGCGGGTGGGGTTTGCGCCTTCCGCTGCGCTGCCCCTTGCCTGGTTGATGTTTGTGCTGGAATACACCGGCCATTCGCGCTGGCTGACTTCGCGCCGCATGTTGTTCATGGCGCTGGTGGCGGGTGCGGCGTTTCTCATCGGGTTGACCAATCCGCTGCACCATTTGATGTGGCGCTCGGTCAGCTTTGGTGAGGTGGGCGCGCTGCTGGTGGTGGTGGCCCGCCCCGGCGTGCTGATGTGGGCTTACGGTGCGTTTGCTTATCTGGTTTTCCTGTCCGGCGTTGGGGTGATCATGTTCAATATCACCCGTTCCAATCGCCTGTACCGCCAGCAGTCCTGGGTAATGTTCCTGGCGGCGGCTGCGCCCATGGCTGCCAATCTGGTATATGCCGCCGGACTGCTGCCGCAGATCCCCATTGACTTCACCCCGTTTGGTTTTTTGCTCAGCGGCATTGCCTGCATGTGGGGCTTGTTCCGTTATCGTTTGTTTGACCTGGTGCCGGTGGGGCGCGACGCGATGATCGAGCGCATGAGCGACGGCATGTTGCTGGTGGACCGCCAGGGGCGCATCATGGATTTGAACCCTGCTGCGGCGCATCTGGTGGGCCAGCCGGCCGAAAAAGTGATTGGCCGCCCGCTGAATGAGGTCTTCCGTGCCTGGTCTGACGTGCTGGCGCGTTATCAGTTCAACTGGTCCACCCAGACGGAATTTCGCATTGGCAATGGGCTTGGGCTGCGCCATTATGACCTGCGCATCATGCCCATGACTGATCGCCACGGGCGACTGACCGGGCGGTTGGTGGTGCTGCGTGATATCACCGAGCGCAAGCGCATCGAGGAAGCCCGCCGGATGCAAGCCGAGGAACTGGCTGCCTTGTATTCGATCTCCTCCATGATGAATGAAGTATCCACCCTGGAGGAACTGGCGCGCCGCGCCGCCAGCCTGGTGGGCGATTCGCTGTATTCAGACCTTTTTGCGGTGGCGTTGCTCAACTCCAACGGCATGCTGGATCTTTACTGGCGCAAACGCGGCGACCAGGTGCATTATGAGCAAATCCCGGCTGAGCGCGGGGTGATCGGGCGGGTGTTGCAAACCGGCAATACCGCGCGCATTGGTAATGTGCGCAGTGAGCCGCTGTATCACCCTGGCATGCGGGGGGCGCAGTCTGAGCTGTGCGTGCCGATCCTGTCGGGTGGACGTGCGATTGGCGCTTTGAACGCCGAGAGCCTGCGCGCCAATCAGTTCACCGAAAATGACGAGCGCATGTTAAAAACCGTGGCGGGCTTGCTTTCAACCGCGGTGGAACGCCTGACTCTGTTTGAAAACATCCGGCAGATGGCGATTAACGACCCACTCACCGGTATTTTTAACCGGCGGCATTTCTTTACAACCGCTGTCAGTGAATATGAGCGCGCGCGCCGGCACTGCTGGCCCATCGCGGTGCTGATGATTGACCTGGATGGGTTCAAGGAGATCAACGATACCTGCGGGCACGCTGTGGGTGACCGGTTGTTGACCGCCATTGCCCATTGCATGAAGCGCTGTCTGCGCCAGGAGGATGCGCTGGGCCGTTACGGCGGTGATGAGTTTGCCGTCCTGCTGCCGCAAACCCTGCCAGACGCTGCCCTGGCGGTGGCCCGCCGCCTGCTGGAGGAAGTGGCGCGCCTGAGGGTGGAAGCCGGGCGTGCCTCCGTTGGCGTGACCATGAGTGTGGGGGTTTCCAGCAGTACCGACCTCTCAATTGACCTCGACATGCTGCTCTACCGGGCAGATGAGGCGCTGTACCAGGCAAAACAAAACGGAGGGAATCAGGCGCATGAGTGGCAGGAAGAATAAAACAAAGATCACCACAGCGTTGACGCCGGACGAACAGGTGCAGCGTTACCTTTTGCGGATGTTTCACAGCATCGACGAGGTGATGTGGGTCCGTTCGGCGGAGAACATGGATCTGGTCTACGCCAGCCTTGCGTTAACCGGGCTGTTGGGGTTGCAAGCCGATCAGGTTGGCACAGATGAGGGAATGCAGGTATGGATGAGCCGCATACACCCTGCGGACCTTGATGATGTAAAGCGCATGCAGGCGCACGTCCAGCAGGGTGAGTCGGGAGAAATCTGCTACCGCTACAACCATCCCACCCAGGGGCGGCGCTGGATACGCGAGCGCCTGTTTCCCATCCGGGATGAGGATGGGAAACTGATGGGTCTGGGCGGCATGAGCCTGGATGTGACCGCCCAGAAGGAAAATGAACGCCAGGTGCGGCTGCTCAGTGCCATTGTGCAGCAGATGAAGGATGTGGTGGTGATCGCTGACACCGAACACCGCATACAGTATGTCAACCCTGCATTTCAAGAGGTGTACGGCTACACCCCTGAAGAAGCACTGGGGCAGTCCACGCAGATCATGTGGGCAGGCAGTGATGAGGCCTGGGAGGAACTGGCGCAACAAAACCAGACCCATGTGGAACAAAACGGCATCGCGCGTAGTGAGTTTCAAGACCGCCGCAAGGATGGTTCGCTGCTGTGGGTGGCCAACACCTGCAGCCTGTTGCACTTGAACGAGGGCGAAGATTACTGGATGTGCATCAACCATGTGATTGATGCGCAGAAGCAGATCCAGAATGAGCTGCACAGCGCCAACCAGAAACTGGTTAAGTGGGTGGCTGAACTGGAAGTACGCACGCGAACGTCCACACTGTTAAGTGAAATGGGCGACATGTTGCAGAGCTGTCTGAGTGTGGACGAGGTGGCCATGGTGGCCCGCCAGTACATGCCGCAGTTCAACCTTGGCCATTCAGGCGGGTTATACCTGGCGCGTGGAACGGATGACATGCTGGATCTGGCAGTGGCATGGGGCGACCGCGCCCGACTGGAAACGCAATTTCAGACCCGGGATTGCTGGGCGCTGCGCCGCGGACGACAGCATGTTCTCGATCACCATGAAATGCACCTGGAGTGCCCGCACGTTTCACGCGTCAAACCGATCCCGCCGCAAGCCACCCTGTGCCTGCCGTTGAATGCACGCAATGAGTTGCTGGGCTTGCTGCACGTGGTGCTCGGAGATGCCATGCCCATCCCTGAGGCATCGCAGCTTGGCGACATCATGGCTGACCGCCTGTCGCTGATCCTGTCCAACATCCGCCTGTCTGAGAAGTTGATGCGCCAATCCACCCACGACGTGCTGACCGGGTTGCATAATGTGGTTTATCTGGAAGAGTTGCTTGAAAAAGAAGTGCGTCTTGCCGGACTGGACCGGCGCAACCTGGGTCTTATGATGGTGGATCTGAAGGACTTTGAGAGCTATAACCAGCGCAACAGTTACTACGGCGGCGACCAATTGATCTCAGAGTTTGGCCACCTGCTGCAGGATTGTTTTGGCGATTCCCTGGCCATAGCCCGTTATCGCGGCGATATCTTTATTCTCTTATTAACCCATGACCAGTTGGGTGATGTTTACCGGCGCATGGATCAATTGCGCGAGGCTGCCGCCCGTTTACCGCAAACCCTGAACCACCGCATTGAAGGGACGCTGGAACTGTCGGCTGGCATGGCGGTGTATCCGCATCACGGCAGCAACGCACGCCAGATGCTGGTGGCAGCCGAATCAGCGCTGGCGCAGGCAAAACACGAATCTTCAGGCCGCCTGGTTGTGCTGCCGGTGGAGTAACATGTCCAGACTTCTCGTATCCGGATTAATCAACATCGAAACCACCCTCAAGGTGGATGGCTTTCCAATCGGGTATACACCGGTCAATTATCCTTTCTTTGGCATCCGTTCCTCGGTATCAGGCGTGGGGTACAACGTAGCCAAAGCGCTCACCGCGCTGGGTGATGAAGTGGCTTTTCTGTCCATGATCGGCGGGGATCTTAACGGGGCAATGACGCGCAGTCAGTTGGCGGTTGACGGAATTCCGGATGCCAACGTGCTGGAGCGCCTGGAACACACCCCGCAGTCGATCATCCTGTACGATGGACAGGGCAAACGCGAGATCTTTGTTGATCTAAAGAATATTCAGGAGAGCAGTTATCCGGTCGAGGATTTTGCCCGCGCTGTGCAGGGCTGCGCCATGCTGGCGTTGTGTAATATCAATTTTTCGCGCCCATTCCTGGGCATGGCGCGCCAGATGGGCCTGCCGGTGGCAACCGATGTGCACGTGATCGGCAATCTGGATGATGAGTACAACCGGGATTTCATGCAATTTGCCGATGTGCTGTTCATGTCGGATGAATGGCTGCCATGCTCGCCAAAGGAGTGGGCGCAGCGTGTGGCTGAACGCTATCAGCCGCGTGTGATCGTGATCGGCATGGGCAGGGAAGGGGCATTGTTGCATGTGCCGCAGGATGACATTTTGCGCGTATACCCTGCCGTGGTAACGCGCCCTGTGGTCAGTACCATCGGCGCGGGCGATGCATTATTCTCGGCATTCATCCATGCATATGCCGCTGGCGCCTCGCCAGAAAACGCGCTGCAACAGGCGATCATTTTTGCGTCCTACAAGATCGGTGTGGCGTCGGCATCCGATGGGTTTCTCACGGCCGGGGAGTTGGCGAGCCTGGTCCACCAGCATCAAAGCGGGTTGTGGTAGGTCTGCCCGCAGTGGAAGATGCGTAATGGTGAGCCCCCCCATCTTTTAACCCCGGAGATGGTGAAAATTGGGGAGGGTAGGTTGGGCTGATGCTTTCTCAGCCCACCAATGTGTGTGGTTAATAACGGTGGGCTGGAAGAACGCCAGCCCACCCTACAGAGAATTCCTTGCGAGAGTGTATTAATTTCGGTAGGCTGTAAAAAAGCGCGTCACCAAAAGGGCTGGAAGAACGCCGTGCCAGCTTCACTGGCGACCCACCCCACCTTTTCATCTGGAAGTGATGAAAAAGTGGGTGTAAGGTGGGTAGATGCAGGGGGAAAGAATCCGTTGTCAGTCGGTGGTGCTGCTCCACTCCTTGATTGCCGGGTACAACTGCCGGTAGCGCTCATAAGCGCGGGAGTACATCCCAGCGCGGGCGGGGTCCGGCTGCACGGGCGGACGCAGCGGCGTCACGGCGCGGCGCACGGCTTCGCCCAGGTCTGCGAACACTCCGGCGCCCACGCCCGCCAGCAGCGCTGCACCAACCGCGGTGGAATCGGCTGAGGCGGACGGATGCACCGCACGGTTGAAAATATCAGCCTGCAACTGCAGCCACAATGGATGGCGGGTGGACCCACCGGCTGCCACCAGCGTTTCCAACGGCGCACCCAGCTCCAGCACCAGGTCCAGCGTTTGGCGCAGGGCGAACACCACACCTTCCATCACGGCACGGGTCAGGTTGGCACGGGTGTGCCTCAGGTCCAGCCCGATGAAGGCGGCCCGTACCAGCGGGTCCATGTGGGGGGTGCGTTCCCCGGCCAGGTGCGGCAGGAAGAATAATCCCTGACTGGCAGCAGCCGCCTCAGCCGCGGAATCGGCCAGGGCGGCGTAATTCTCCGGGTTCAATATGTTATCGCGCAGCCAGCGCAGCGCCAGCCCGGCGGAAAGGATGGCTCCCTGCAGGTGCCAGCGATCCGGCGCGGCATGACAAAACAGGTGCAGGCGCAGTTGCGGATCGTGCACGGGGTGATGCAGCGGAGCAAACACCTGCCCGCCTGTGCCGATGGTGCACGAGACCACGCCTGGCTCCAGAATGCCCTGCCCGAGCGCCTGCATGGCCTGGTCGCTGCCGCCGAAGATCACCGGCAGGCCGGTGGGCAGCCCGGTGAGGTATGCCATTTCCGGCAGCAGTGCGCCTGCCACCGATAGGGATCCTCCCAGGGGAGGCAGAAGGCGCGCATCGATTTCCAGCTCGTTGAGCAACGGGGTGCTCCAGGCGCGCGTGTGAGGGTCAAACAACAGGGTGGAGGATGCATCCGAGGCTTCCGTACCGACCTGACCGGTCAGGCGCAGGCGCACATAATCCTTGGGCAGCAGCAGCCAGCGCGTGCGGGCGGCGGCGGCAGGCTCATGCTGCAGCAGCCATACCCATGAAGGCAGCATGAAACCGGTCGCCAGCGGGTTGCCGGTCCAGGGTCCCAGGCGGTCAGCCAGGCGCTGGCGCAGCCAGGTTACCTGATCCACGCTGCGCCGGTCAGCCCACAGAATGGCACGGCGCACCGGCGCGCCGCTTTCATCCAGTGGTGTCAGGGTATGCATCTGACCGGCCAGTGAAAGCCCTGCCACCTGCGCCGGGTTCACCCCGCTGTCGTGCAATACGTTGCGCAGCGTGGCCACCACGGCATCCACCCAGTCCTGCGGGTCCTGTTCCGCCCAGCCGGGTTGTGGGGAATGAATGGGATATTCCTGTGCTGCAGTTGCCAGAATGTGCCCATCCGGGGTCACCAACAGGCTTTTGGTGGATGAAGTGCCGATGTCCACGCCGATCAGATAAGCTGGCATAAGCTCACTCGCTTTCCCCCAGCAAAAACCCGCCGGTGTGTTGCCCGGCGGGTTGATTGGTTGTTGGTTATGCGCGCCAGAAACCGCGCCGTACCGGACGGATGTCCTCATAGGTGACAAAGGCATCCGGGTCGGTCTCCAACACCAGCGTCTCCACGTGATCCATGTCCTTGCGGGTCACGTCAACGTGCAGCAGGTCAACCGTGCCGTTTTTGCCACGGCCCGAGAACTCGGTGACGGCGTAACCGGCGCGGCGCATCTGGTCAGCCAGGCGCCGCCCGCGGGTGGACGAAATGATGGTGAAGTGAATGTGCCCGATTGCCAGGCGTTCCTCGATGATCATGCCGAGTACAACCCCGGTGGCAAAACCACCGGCATACCCGAAGATGTTGAGTATATTGTTGACGTTTTTAAGCACCGACGTGATCGCCACCACAAAGATCATGGACTGCATGAAGCCGAGGATCCATGCCAGCAGGCGTTTTCCGCGCACCACGAACAACAGGCGGATGGTATCCAGCGCCATGTCGCAGATGCGCAGGAAGAAAATTCCAAGCGCAGTCAGCAGTCCGGCCAGTGTGAGGGTGAGGGCCATGGTTTAGTTCTCCGTGAGGGTTTCCCGGGGTTCTTCCTCGCCCATGATGGCTGGCAGGTACATGGAGGCCATGTACTCCTTGAGCATGCGGGTGGTGGAGAACTGCGGCGCCAGGGTGCGGATGGCTTCCTTGATGCGCGCTAGCCACTCACCGGGCAGTTTGTCTGCCGAGCGGCGGTTGTAGTACAGCGGGACGATTTCATTCTCGAGCAGATCGTACAGGCTGGCCGCATCGGCGGCGTCCTGCGCGTTATGGTCAGGGTTATCGTTCTCATCGCCGATTGCCCAACCGTTACGGCCATTGTAGGCTTCGTGCCACCAACCATCGAGGATCGACAGATTGAGCACGCCGTTGAGGGCAGCCTTCATGCCTGATGTTCCACTGGCTTCATTGGGGCGGCGCGGGGTGTTCATCCACACGTCCACACCCTGCACCATGTAACGCGCCACGTTCATGTCGTAATCTTCCAGGAAGACCAGCCGTCCGCCGGTTTTGGCGTCCTTTACGGCGCGATACACCTGCTGGATCATCAGCTTGCCCGGCTCGTCTGACGGGTGCGCCTTGCCGGCGAAGATGAACTGCACCGGCATGTGCTGATTGGTGATCAGCTTCATCAGGCGGTCAATATCAGACAGGATCAGGTTGCCGCGTTTATAGGTGGCGAAGCGGCGCGCAAAACCGATGGTCAGTGAGTAAGGCTCAAGCAGCACGCCGCTGGCCACCACCTGCACCGGGTGAATGTTGCCCAGTTGCCATTGATAGCGGGCGCGTTCGTTGGCGAACATCATCAGTTTGCGTTTGAGGTGCTGGCGCACGGCCCACAACTCTCCATCGGGGATGTTTTCCACCTGCGCCCACATGTCGGGGTCATCAATGTGCTGCATCCAGTCACTGCCAAGGTAGTGGCTGAACAGGATTCCCATGCGGCGCGCCAGCCATGTGCCGGTGTGCACGCCGTTGGTGATGTGCGTAATGGGAACCTGGTCCACATCGGTGCCGGGCCACAGGAATTGCCACATGGCGCGTGAGACCTGGCCGTGCAGTTCAGCCACACCATTCCGTTGTTCTGAGAGGCGCAGCGCCAGTACCGGCATGGAGAACATTTCTCCCCAGGGTTGATTGTGGCGCGCCAGGTCGATGAACTGGTCGCGGGTCAACCCAAGCTCAGCCCATTTTTCGTGGAAGTATTTTTCCATCAACCATACCGGGAACTGATCGTTGCCAGCCGGAACCGGGGTGTGAGTGGTAAAGACATTGTCCTTGCGAATGCGCGCGGCAGCCTGTTCAAAGGTCATGCCGGCTTCCACAAACTCGCGGGCGCGCTCCAGTGAGAGGAAGGCGGAGTGGCCCTCGTTCATGTGCCAGACAGCCGGGTTGTAACCCAACGAGCGCAGGGCACGCACGCCGCCAATGCCCAGCAGGATCTCCTGGGAGATGCGGATGTCCGGGTCGTTTGAGTACAGGCGGGCGGTCAGTTCGCGGTCAGATGGGTTGTTTTCTTCAACATTGGTATCCAGCAGATACAGCGGCACACGGCCCACCTGAACCTGCCATAGACGGGCGTACACCATCCGGTCGGGCAACCGCACCGAGATCAGGACCGGCTTGCCTTCCTCGTCAAACAGGCGAATGATCGGCATGCGCTCAAAATCGAGATACATGCTGCGGGTTTCCTGCCAGCCGTCCTCAGTGATGCGTTGTTTAAAATAGCCCTGGTTGTAAATGAAGCCAACGCCCACCAACGGCAGTCCCAGATCAGAAGCTTCCTTGAGGTGATCGCCCGAGAGCACGCCCAGACCGCCGGCGTACACCGGCAGCGATTCATGCAGGCCAAACTCGAACGAGAAATAAGCGATGGTCTCGTTGTTCAGGTCGGGGTAGGTGCGCGTGAACCAGGTGTCTTCGCCCTTCATGTAGGCATCGAAGTGGCGCATCACGCGGGCGTACAGGTCGAGATAATAACGGTCGTTGGGGACCGCGTTAAGGCGCGGGCGGTCCACCTTTTTCAGAAATTCAACCGGACTGTGATCAACGCGCTCCCACAGGGTCTTGTCGATAAAAGAAAACAGAATTTGCGCTTCGGGGTTCCAAACCCACCACATGTTGTATGCAAGTTCGCCCAGGCGGGCGATGCGTCGTGGAAGGCGGAAATGGTTCGGAACTTCTCGGCGAATGGATTGGTTCATGTTGGCTCGCTTTTCTTGGAAAGATGGGGAAAAGTGCGAAAAAATGGCCGCACACAGGAATTGCCAAAGGGGTTAACAAAGAATGAATCCAGCATCAAAAAAAATTTTACCATAAAGGCGGGTCCGGGATCGACCCTCACGGGGTGTCGATCCGGTCAATCACCCAGTGGTCGTTTTCCTTAAATAACACAAAATTTCGCCGCACCTCCTGACCGCCCACGCGTACAGCGGCCTGTACATCCGCGCCGGGAGGATCCGGGCGAACGGCAGCAGCTTCAATAAAGAAACCTTCCATCATGCCGTTAAACCTGAGCAGTTCGATTGCCCCACCTTTGGGAAGGTTTGCCTGCCGCGCGCTGGACAGGTACTGGATCATGTGTTCGGGCTCCAGCTCATAATCAGAGAGGAAGGCGTGCACAACGCCTTCGGGTGTCAACGGGTAGCCATCAGCTCCCAGCTCACCCAGGGGGATGTCGGTGGGACGTTGTGCGGTCGCCTCAACGCCTGCCACCGCTGCATCCAGCGTGGGGGAGGCCTGCCCGGGGTTGGCAGGCGCGGCGCTTTCAGCCGCAGGCAGACTGCACCCGGCAAGAGATAGCAACATCAGGCAAAACAGGACCACCACACCAGCTTTTTCGCGCATATGTTCCCTTTCGTTATCGGGTGAGGCACACGGGCCTGCGATCAGGAATTGCTATTTTAACCCCATTTTTACCCCATTTCGTTACAATTGGTTTACAAAAAAGGAATCTGTAACCTGGCGTGGTAAGATTAGCCATCCTGCAGGAGGTGAGTATGCGTCTGGCAAAATTGGCGGTGTTGGGTGTGGCGCTGTCGCTGGTGCTTGCGCTTGTACCTGGTCGTTTTGTCAGGCCGGTGAGCGCCCAGAGCGATGTGCGTATTGCATCCATGCACATCGACATCTGGCCAGAATATGACCGCCCAGGCGTGCTGGTGATCTACCGTCTTACCCTTTCACCTGATACCGCCCTGCCGGCTGAGGTGAGCCTGCGCATGCCGCGTGACGCCAACCGTCCCTTCAATGTTGCCATGCAAAGCCTGGAAGGCATGTACAACCTCAAATATGACACCATCATCGGGGGCGAGTGGATCCTGGTGCGTTTTACCACCCCGTCGCCTGACGTGCAGTTTGAATACTATGATCCGCGCCTCGATCAGGACGATGAGATGCGTTACTACACGTTTGAGTACGCCTGTGATCATCCCGTTGATGACCTGACCATTCAGGTGCAGCAGCCGTTGTACGCCGAGATGATCGAATTCAACCAGGAGATGGAAACCGGGCGGCGCGGACAGGATGGGCTGATCTATTACCGCAAGGAAATCGGCGAGGTGAAAAATGGAACGGCGTTCTCGCTGGGCATTTCCTTTCGCAAAGCCAATGATGCACTCAGTGTTTACCTGCAACCGGTGAAGGCGGTGGCCACGGTAACCGAGGGTACCAAGGGTAAGGTGTCTTACGCAATGGTGCTGCCGTGGGCGGCAGGCGGTTTTGTGCTTGCCATGGTCATCATTCTGGGTTTCTGGTACATGCAAGCCGGTGGACGCTGGACGTTGATCCCGGTGTTTCAGTGGCTGCGTCCCAAACGCAATGGCGGGACGGCGCGTGCATCACTTTCCACCATTTATTGTCATCAATGCGGCAAACGCGCCAATCAAGGCGACAACTTTTGCCGTATCTGTGGCGCGAAATTGCATCAAGAATAATCCTTTTTCATGTGAGTGATCCAATGCCAAAATCTTCCACCCTTCCGCTGAAAGACCGGTTGCTGGCGCGAAAAAATCTGTTAAAAAACGCGTCTGATTATTTGCTAATTCTTCTCGGGGCGCTGATTCAGGCGCTCTCGATGCGCCTGTTTTTGATCCCTGCTCAACTGGTATCAGGCGGCATCAGCGGTGCGGCGCAGATCATTCATCATTTTGTGGATTTTCCCATTGGCCTCATGGTGTTCATCGGGAATGTGCCCCTGTTCATTCTGGGCTGGCGGCATCTGGGCGGGCGGCGCTTTGCCACGCGCACGGCAGTCGCGGTGGCGGCTTTCTCGCTGTTCACCGATCTGCTGGCGTTCTGGATCCCACCCCAGGGCATGACCGATGACCTGGTGCTCAACTGCCTGTACGGCGGTTTGATGCTTGGCATTGGCCTTGGCATTGTTTACCGCGGCAAGGGAACCAGCGGTGGGTCTGACATTCTGGGGCGCGTGCTTAACCACCGCTTTGGCATTTCCATCTCGCAGGCTTATCTGCTGACCGATACGCTGGTGGTGCTGGCGGGTGGTCTGGCGTTTGACTGGGAACGCGCGCTGTATGGCCTGGTGGTGATCTACGTGAGCGGCGTGGCAGCGGAGATGGCCTCTGAAGGCTCGGGTGTATTCCGCACGGTGATGATCATCACAAGCTGCCCCGAGGAAGTGTCTCAACGCATCCTGTACGGCATGGAACGCGGCGTGACGATTGTGAATGCCACCGGCGGCTTCACCGGCGAGAACCGGCCTGTGCTGTACTG
>DAOUGC010000068.1:0-18538 GCA_034429695.1 Levilinea sp. | reverse complement strand
TATCACGAATTACACGAAGGGACGAATGACACGATATTTTTTCTCATTCGTGCCTTTCGTGATTGCTTTTCCCCATCCAGAAGAACTGAACACGAATCACACGAAGCGACGAAATACACGATATTTTTTCTCATTCGTGCCTTTCGTGTTTGCTTTTAGTGATCGCCGCCGGTTAATTCCCCGGTGCGTCTGACAATGCCCTCCAGCCGCGCCAGCACACTGGCAGAAACCGCTTCGCTCCCGCCGTTCTGCTCCGTCTCATCGATCCGCTGGCGCACCGCCTCAAGCCGCCCGCGCAGCGCTTCCATTTGCTGGCGCGTGTCGCCGGCTGTTGCTTCAGCCACATGCACCGGCGCACTGGCGGGTTGCTGCATGAACTGAAACAACAACTGCAGCACCGCTGAAAGCGGCGGAGCCAGCAGGATCCCCGTCACCCCGAACACATCCGCCAGCATGTACGCCACGATCACCATCAGCATGGGGCTGTATTGCGAGCGCCCAAAAATGCGCGGCTGGATCACGCGTTCCATCACCACCGTCACCAGCAGCGTGAAAAAACCACCAGCCGCCGCCAGCATGGGGCTTACGGTCAAGCCTGCCAGCGCGGTCGGGATCGCCATTAATAAAATCCCAAGCCACGGCAGCAGCGAGAGCAGCCCGCCCAGCACGCCCAGCAGGGTGGCAAACGGCACACCCATCCAGCTCAAACCAAAACCAAGCAGCATCCCCACTGCCAGCGCGCGCACAAACTCGCTGCGGAAATACTGCCCCACCCGGCTCTCGATCTCACGCCCCATCACCCGCGCCCGGCTGCGCGACTCTGGGCTGAGCAGCGAAAGCCACAGGCGCTCAAAACGCGCCCTGTCTGCCGACCAGTAAATGCTCAGCACCAGCACGATCACCAGTTGCGCCACAAACGCCACCGAGTCCATTGTCACACCCAGCACCGCCTGCAACATGCCGCCGCCGTTTTCCCCGCGTCCAGCCAGTGACTCATAGAGTGAATCGGGCGGGGGCAGGCGCTGTGCGATGGATTGCTGCATCTGGCTGCCCTCTGGAAATTCGCGATAAATGCGTTCGTAAGTAAACGCCAGCCGGTCACTCAAGCTTTGCAGGTCAAAAAACAACGAGTCTGAAATGGCGATCACGATCGCCGCCAGCAAGCCAAGGATCAGCACGTAGCTGAGGATCAGCATCGGTGTGCGCCAGCGGCGGTTGGCGGTCACCCCATCTACCAGCGGCCTGACCGCGGCGGTGACCACCAGCGCAAACGCAAACATCACCAGCGCCGTGCGAAACTGCCACAGCAGCCCCACCACCACCAGCGTGGCAGCCGCCCAAAAAGTGATATACGCTGCCCGTTTCATCCCTCATCCCCCTTTTCGCTCTTTTCCATCTGCGCCAGCAGTGAATCCAGATCCACGGCGATGGCTTCCAGTTCATCTTCAACCAGCATCTCGCCTTCGCCTTCGCCTTCCCCCTGCCCAAGGTCGAGCCGTCGCAGGTCCTTAACCAGTTCACCCGTTTCATAACGCAGAATGGTGACTGCATCGCGCCCGGGATATTGCACACGGGCGGCAGGTGTGAACACGTAGCGGTTCAACGCCAGTTGGGCAATGGCAACCAATGGGATGGCAAGAAGCGCCCCACCCACCCCAAACAGGCTGCCAAACGCCGCCAGTGCCAGCAGACTTGCAAACGGGTTCACCCCCACTGCCTGTTTCATCACTCTTGGAACCAGCAGCGAACTCTCCAGTTGCTGGATCACCACCACCGCCAGCACCACCCACGGCACTTTTGACGGCTCAATCGCCAGCGCCAGCAGCAAAGCCGGCACCGCCCCGATCACCGGACCCACCAGCGGAATGGCTTCAAACACGCCAGCCATCAAACCGAGCAGCAGTGCCTGCGGCAGACCAATCAATGTATACACCAGCGTGGAAACCGTGCCGATCACGATGCTCAGGATGATCAACCCGCGCAGGTAAGCCCCCAGTTTGGTCTCCACCAGGGCAATAAACTCGCGCAGGTTTTCCCTGCGGTCAACGGGAAACAGCATTAAAAACTGGCGTGTGGCGCGGTCGCCCTCCTGCGTCCAGTAATAGGTCAGCAGCAACACCGCCAGCGTCACCAGCAGGCCGCGCAGCACCAGGCTGACTCCGCTCAGCAGGTTATCCACCTGTCCCAGCAGCACATCGGTGGCATCCACATCTTCCTGTGCGGGGGCGGCAGGTCCACCCGGCGGAGCAGGCGCGCTTGTCCGGACGATGGCTTCCAGCGTCATGGGGAACTGCCCACCCAACCGGCGCAGGAAATAGCTGGGAGAATCACGCAACTCGTTGATCAACCACTCGTAATAGTCGCCAACGGTGGCGGCAATCCCGGCGCCCTGCTCGCTGATCAGAGGAATGAACAGCAGCGAGACCACGATGAACACAGCCAGCAGCGCGATCATGATCAACGCCGCCGCCAGGCTGCGGTTGACTCCGCGCCGCACCAGCCAGTCGATCGTCGGGCGCAGCGATACACCCAGGATGATCGCTGAAAGCACGCTGAACACCACGTCTTGAAAACTGATCACGATAATAAAGCCGGCCAATACCAGCAACACCGTCAGGGTGATGTTGATCACCCGCCGCGGCGGGACCAGCGCTGATGGCGGTGCATCCGACCGCGGTTCTTCTGTACTTGCGCTCATGCCTGTCCTCCGCTTGCTTTCCCCCACCCTGCTTCACCCCGGAAGAAAATCCATTACCATTTTTGTATATGATTATATTCCACCAGCCCACCGCTTTCCAGTACGCCCTATCATTCCTGTCAGGCGGGGCGTGTGGAAAACTTGTGTAGTGCTGTGGTAAACTTTTAACATTAATGAACACCGAGTATGAAGACCACATTCAGGGGATTTTAAAAACCCTGCCCACCAAGCCTGGCTGCTACATTTATCGCAATGCAGCCGGGACGGTGATCTATGTGGGCAAAGCGATCAACCTGCGCAACCGCGTGCGTACCTACTTCCACAACAGCGGCGATCTGGATCACAAGACCCGCCAACTGGTCTCCCAGATTGCTGACATCGAGTGGATCGTGGTGGGATCAGAACTCGAGGCGTTGATCCTCGAGATGAACCTGATCAAAAAGCACCGCCCGCATTACAACATCCGCCTCAAGGATGACAAACGCTATCCCTACATCAAGATCCACTGGAGCAACGATTTTCCCAAGGTCACCGTCACCCGCAACATGGTCAATGACGGCTCGCGCTATTATGGTCCCTACACCAGTGTGTGGGCGGTGCACCAGACGCTGGATGTGCTGCGGCGCATCTTCCCATACCTTACCTGCGACCGGGTGATCACCGGGCAGGACGAACGTCCCTGCCTGTACTACGACATCAAACTGTGCTCAGGCCCGTGCATCGGTGCGGTTAATCGCGAAGAATACCGCCAGTTGATCGACGACCTGGGTCATTTTTTGGAAGGCAAGACCGGCGCTGTGCTGCAGCGCATCCGCCAGGAGATGGAAACCGCCGCCGAAAACCTCCACTTTGAGCGCGCCGCCACCCTGCGCGACCAGATCACCGCCATTGACAAGGTGGTGGAACGCCAGAAGGTGGTCTCCTCCGACCAGGTGGATTCAGACGTGGTTGCCATGGCGCGCGCCAACGGTGAGGCCTGTGTGCAGGTGTTCTTTATCCGCGGCGGCAAGCTGATCGGGCGCGAGTACTTCATCCTTGAAGGCACCGCTGACGCCCAAAACAGCGAGATCCTGCAGCAGTTCCTCAAGCAATTCTATGCTGAGAGCGCCTACGTTCCCCAGCAATTGTTGCTGCCAGAAGAGATCGAAGAGTGCCGCATCATTCAGCAGTGGTTGAACACCCGCCGCACCGGCCCCAAGGTGGAACTCAAGGTGCCGCGCCGGGGGGCAAACCAGGAGCTGGTGCAGATGGCCACCGAGAACGCCGTCGAGACGCTGCGCGCACTCAAAGCCCAGTGGGAAGCCGACACCAACCGCCAGACCCAGTCTCTGGCTGAACTGCAGGAAGCCCTGCAACTGCCCGCGCCGCCCAATCGCATTGAGTGTTATGACATCTCCAACACCCAGGGCACGGCGTCAGTGGCGAGCATGGTGGTGTTTGAACAGGGCGTGCCCAACAAGAAACTCTACCGGCGCTTTAACATCAAGACCGTTGAAGGTCCGGACGACTTCGCCAGCATGGAAGAAGCCCTCACGCGCCGCTTCAGGCGCTGGAAGGGCGCCCAGGAGGAAGCCGGTCAGGTGGGCGGCAAGCCGGATGAGTCCTTCTCGTTGCTGCCCGATCTATTAATCGTGGACGGCGGGAAGGGCCAGCTCGGGCGCGCTGTAGCCGTGCTGGAACAGTTTGATCTCTTCGGGCGCGTGCCGGTGGTGGGTCTGGCAAAACAGCAGGAGGAGCTGTTCCTGCCGGGGCGCAGCGAATCGATCATGCTGCCGCGCAACTCACAGGGGCTGTTCCTCGTCCAGCGCATCCGTGACGAAGCCCACCGCTTCGCCATCACAGCCCACCGCAAGCGCCGCACCAAACAGGGCCTCGCCTCACGCCTCGATTCCGTTCCGGGCATTGGTCCCAACCGGAGGCGCGCGTTGCTCGCTCATTTCGGTTCGATCGACGGCATCCTGAGTGCCAGTATCCAGGAATTGACCGCCATTAAAGGCATCACCGAAGAACTCGCACAGTCCATTAAGTCGCACCTGGAGTAACGCCATGAGAAACGTATGGGTAGTGGATGATGATGAGGAGGTACGCACCGCCATGCAGTTGATGGTGCGCCTGATGGGGTTCCAGTTTCAGAGCTTTCCCTCCGCCGTGGATGCCCACCGGGCGCTGTCCACCGGCGCGGCCTGCCCCGATATGTTCTTTCTGGATATATCCATGCCGGGCATGACCGGGCTGGAGCTGCTCGAATACATTCGCGCCAATGACCAGTGGGTGCATGTTCCCGTGCTCATGCTCACATCCGAAAGCTCCGACGTGATGGTGGAACATGCCATCCGCAGCGGCGCAGACGGATATGTGTTCAAACCGGTAAACATGGACGAACTGCGCATGGCCATCCGCACCGCCATTGAACGCCGCCGCATCAAAAAAACCGGACCGCTGGGCAGGTGACCCGCACCTGTCCCACGGCATGAAAGCAGGCTGATTCGTGTAGCGGAAAAACGATACCACTACACGAATCACTTTTTGTAATTCCTTGTCGCCCCACAGACTCCATGTTATAATCAGCCTTCGCCTGAAGAGACTCAGGCGAATTGTTGTGAATTTTCCTGGCCAACGGCACGGAGAATCAGGCGCCGCGTTACGGCGGTGGAATTTTTTATCAAGGATGTGGTACCATGAGCGACCTGCTGAAGTCCATTGAAGCACCCGTCAACCCCAACGTACCCGAGCTTGCCCCGGGCGATGGCGTGAGTGTGCATGTAAAAATCAAGGAAGGCAACCGCGAACGTGTGCAGGAATTCAAAGGCACGGTACTTTACGTGCATGAGAACGGCACCAACAGCACCTTCACCGTGCGGCGCATTGCCAGCAACGGTGTCGGCGTTGAGCGCACCTTCCTCACCCGCTCGCCGCGGCTGGAAAAAGTGGTTGTCGAGCGCCATTCCAAGGTTCGCCGCGCCCGCCTGTACTTCCTGCGCGGTCTGACCGGCAAGCGCGCCCGCCTCAAGCAGAAGTTCTAAATCGCGATCTGCTTTCATTTGATTGCGCAAGGCTTGTAAAAGCCAGGGTGCAACCTGATTTCAGGGTTGCGCCTTTTTTGCGTACGTGATACAGTTGAGCGCGGAGGACCCCCCTTATGACCCCACCCATCATTGGCATCACCACCTCCCACCTCACCAATCCCGACTCTTCACCATTTAATCGTCTGTCCGACAGCTACATATCCGCCGTAATCAATGCCGGCGGTACGCCTGTGATGCTGCCCGCTCTGCTGCCCGTCGAAAGCCACGCCGCCCTGCTGGACAGGCTGGACGGGCTGCTGCTTTCCGGCGGCGGTGACGTTGACATTGCCCATTTCAACGGGCAGGCACACAGACGCATTGACGGCGTCGACGCCGCGCGTGACACACTGGAACTCAGCCTTGCCCGTCTGGCGTACCAGACCGGCAAGCCCACCCTGTGCATTTGCCGCGGCATCCAGGTGCTCAATGTGGCCCTGGGCGGCGGACTGTTCACCCACCTGCCTGACCAGCTCCCCAACGCGCTGGACCACAGCCAGTCTGTGCGGGACTTTTTATATCACGATGTCCGCCTGCAACCCGGCAGCCGCCTTGCGGGCATCATCGGTAGCGAACACACCCCCACCAACTCCATGCATCACCAGGGGTTGTCCCGCATCGCCGATTGCCTCACCCCCGTCGGCTGGACGGAAGACGGGCTGGTGGAAGCCGTTGAGGCTCCCGACCTTCCCTTCATGCTCGGCGTGCAGTGGCACCCCGAGGAGTTGCAGGCGCACGCCCCCATGCGCGCCCTGTTCTCCACCTTCATTACTGCTTCCCGTCCAGCATGAGCGACAACACATCTGCTGGTACACCTGTTCCCATCGGCGTGTTTGATTCCGGCGTGGGCGGGCTGTCGGTGCTGCGCGCGCTGCGCCACATCACCCCATGCCAGCCGGTGCTGTACTACGCCGACCAGGGCCATGTGCCGTACGGTCCGCGCAGTCTGGAGCAGGTGCGCTCGTTTGCCTTTGACATCGCCCGCTTTTTGCTGCAAAACGGCGCGCGGCTGATCGTGGTGGCCTGCAACGCCGCCTCTGCCGCCGCGCTCAAAAGCCTGCGTGAGGGTTTTCCGGATGTGCCCTTTGTGGGCATGGAACCAGCCGTCAAACCAGCCGCCGAGGGAACCCGATCTGGCGTGGTGGGCGTGCTTGCCACCCCGGCCACCTTTCAGGGTGAGCTGTACGCCTCGGTGGTGGAGCGCTTCGCCAGCGGGGTGCGCCTGCTGCAGCATCCCTGCCCGGGTCTGGTGCAGGAGATCGAAGCCGGACGCACGGCCTCTGACCGCACGCGCCAGATCCTCACCGAAGCCATTCAGCCCATGCTGGATGAAGGCATTGATACCATCGTGTTGGGCTGCACGCACTATCCGTTTGTCATCCCCATGATCGAGGAAATCGCCGGTCCTGGTGTGCGCGTGATCGACCCTGCCCCAGCCGTTGCCCGCCAGACACGCCGCCTGCTGGAAACCAACGGCTGGCTGACGCCCTCTTGCGACACCCAACCCGCGGTGCGCTACTTCACCAGCGGCGACCCCGCCGCCATGCAGGCCCTGCTGCCCGTGTTGATCGGCGAGCAAGCTGGGGTGGAATACAAACAAGTAGGAAGTGGTTAGGAGTGGCTAATAGTAATCAGAGGTCAGAGAATGGATTGCTGATTACTGACCTCTGACTTCTGACCTCTGACTTCTGACCTCTTTCTTCTTAATCCCCCACCAACACCCTCCCCCACGTGGCCGGAATTTCAATCTGCACTTCAGCGCCGTTTGCCTGCACCTGCCAGCCAGGGTTCAGCGCATCCCGCCAGGTTCCTGCACTCAAAGACAATTTCATCTCAACCGGCTGACTGTCCGCGTTTAACATCACCACCACGCTTTGTTCAGGGATGCTGCGCTCAAACGCCAACTGGCGGGGTTCCACCTTCAACTGGCGGTAATCACCGTGCATCAAAGCCGGGATTTGCCGGCGCAGCCATGCCAGCCGCCGGATGGCATCACACAGCTCGGGCATCGATCCCCCCGGGATGGGCATCTCGGGTCTTAACTCCACGTCCGACGCAGGCGTGCGCCTGCCATGTGCGCCGAACTCACTGCCGTAATACAGGCTGGGAACCCCCGGCATGGTGAACAACAGCACGTACAGGGGGTAGAGGTGCGCCGGATTCTTCAACGAACTCGCCACGCGGTCCACATCGTGATTATCGGCAAAGTTGTACAACGGCAGGTCGCGGTACAACCCGCCCTGTCCAAACTGGCGCTGCAGGGCATAAGCGATCTCAAAATAATTGGTGTCATTCAGGCTGGAATACAGCCCCTTGTAGCACTCGTAATTGGTCACCGCATCCAGCCGTCCGGGATGCGCCCACTTTGTATAGTCGCCGTGCACCACCTCGCCCATCAGCCAGAAATCTGGCTTCAAACGGCGCGTCAACGCCGAAAGGTCATCCAGAAAGCCAAAATCAAGGGTATCAGCGGCGTCCAGGCGCAGCCCGTCAATGTCAAAGTCGCGCGCCCAGGCCTCCACCGCACCGAACAGATGCCCGCGCACATCGGGATGCTGCAGGTTGAGCTTGACCAGGCTGGCATGCCCCGCCCAGGTATCGTAATTAAACGGGTCGCCGTACGGGCTGCGCGCGCCAAAATTCATCCCGCTGTACCAGCCGCAATACGGAGAATCCTGCCCGCGCGCCAGCACATCCTGAAACGCCCAGAAATCCCGCCCGGTATGGTTGAAAACCGCATCCAAAATAACCCGTATACCCGCCCCGTGCAACTGATCCACCAGGCGGCGCAGGTCCCCGTCGCCGCCCAGCCGCCGGTCCACGTGATAATAATCGCGCGTATCGTAGCCGTGGCGGCTGCTCTCAAACACCGGCCCCAGGTAAAGCGCATTCACCCCCAGGTCGCGCAGATGCGGGATCCACTCAGCGACACGTGCCAGGCGGTTGACCGCTGGCGAGGAGAAATCGTTGTGGGGCGGTGCGCCGCACATTCCCAACGGATAAATATGATAAAAAACAGCTTCCTTTGCCCAGTGTGCCATGCTTTCCTCCTGTTTGTTATACCGTTCGGTATAGTATCGTCAAAAAAAATTGCATCTATGAATAGATGCCGTGCATAAACTGATGCACTGCGCGGTGGGTAAGTTCGTCGTCAAGGCGGGCATACCCGTTGAGCGCCATGCCCACATAAGTGTTGATCATGCCGAGAAAAGTGACCGCGTAAGCGCGTTGCCGACCGCGCATATTGCCGTGATCCTGAACCGCAGCGGCAAACATGGTCTCGATCCTATCGTGCTGTCTGAGATTGTACGGCATGACCGCTTCAAACGCCTCGGAGTGCGGCGCGGCGAACCACAGCCCCAGTTGCAGGCGGTAAAAGACCGGCTCGCGCAGCGCGAAATTAAAGTAAACCTGCGCCACCCGGGTTAAGGAGAGGGGCAGATCATGCTGGTAATCCGCGGCGGCAGCCAGCGGCTCGATCAGCCCGCCGAAGCGCTGGTGCAGCAAACTCTCCAGCAGGCCCAGCTTGCTGCCGAAGTAGTGGTACAGGGTGGGTTTGGTCACCCCGGCCGCCTCAACGATCTCCTGCACCCCCACAGCATCATAGCCCCGGTCGGCGAAACGCTCCAGCGCGCACTGCAACAGCTTCTCACGGTTATCCATGCCCCTAGTATACCGAACGGTATAGATTTTTGTCAAGGGCGAAGTGAGCACAGCGGCGTTCCATAAAATACGGCTCTGTAGGGGGCAGGCGGAGGAAACCATGATCGTCGGCTCAAGCAATCATAGCCCGCCCCGCGGCACGTTTGCGCCGGGCAAAGACACCCTCTCCACACGGCAACATGAAAAATTCACGGGCAACCTCCCCCATGATTCCCCTGATTCGTCGCGGCGGTAAATTCTGTTATACTTAATCCACATAATCGAGGAGGGAGACCAGCATGCCGGAACACGAGATTGATTTCGACCCCGTACTGCATATCACCACAGACGCCATTGGCAAACCCGGACAACGCGTTTTTTACATTCAGGCCTGGCAGGATGAACGATCCATCGCCTTGCTGGTGGAAAAAGTGCAGATCCAGACCCTTGCAGTGGGCGTTGAACAATTCCTGGATGAAATCAAGACCCGCTATCCGGACCTGGGTGAAGCCCCTGACAATTATGAAGAGGAAAAAATGCACATCATCCCACCGGTTGATCCGCTCTTCCGCGTTGGCGAACTGGGCCTGGCCTACGACGCCGACCGCGACCTGCTGGTGCTGGTGGCGCGCGAGATCCTCACCGACGACAAGACCCCCGAGGACGCCTCGGTGGTGCGCTTCTGGTGCACGCGGGCGCAACTGCGCGCCATGTCGCGCTGGGGCATGGAGATCACCGGCCGCGGCCGGCCCATCTGCCCGTACTGCGGCGAGCCCATGGAACCGGAAGGTCATTTCTGCCCAAAACGCAACGGGCACAAACATTAATACCCCCCGCCCATCGGGCGGTTGGTGGATGGTATGAACACAATTGATAAACCCAAAGTTTTACTGGCGCTGAACAAAGGAGAGTTCTCCGTACAGGGCCAGTTTCTCAACTCATCCAATTACACGTTCTTAAGCAGTCTGGATTACGAAGATCTGCATTTTGATGCAGTTTACAAACCCACCCGCGGTGAACAACCCCTGTGGGATTTTCCCGCCGGAACGCTCTCAAAGCGCGAGGTGGCAGCTTTTGTGGTCAGTGAGGCGCTTGGCTGGAACCTGGTTCCTCCCACTGTTTACCGGCGGCACAAGACCCCGCTGGGACCAGGCTCTTTGCAACAGTATATCGAGCACGACCCCGAGTACCATTATTTCCGCTTTGAAGACGAAGACCGACAGCGCCTGCGTCCGGTGGTGCTGTTCGACCTGGTCATTAACAATGCCGACCGCAAGGGTGGTCACATATTAAGTGACCGCCAGGGCGGGATCTGGGTGATCGATCACGGCATCTGCTTTCACGACGAGCCAAAATTGCGCACGGTCGTGTGGGACTTCGCCGGTGAGGAGATACCGGCCCGTCTGATCACCGATTTGAATTGCCTGCTTGAAAAGCTGGGCAGCACCACTGAAACCCGCACCCAGCTTGCCGATTTGCTCTCAACAGCAGAACTGGCAGCCCTGACACGCCGCACCCGCGCGCTGGTGGAAGCCCGCATCTTCCCCCACCCGGCCGGGTCACGCCGCCCCTATCCGTGGCCGCCCATCTAACTTCACTTCAAGGAGCACCGCATGCCCGATCTTTCGATCTGTATGGTTGGTTTTGGCAATGTTGGCCAGGCTCTCGCCCGCCTGCTGGAACGCAAACGCGACCTGCTGGCCGACCGCTTCGACATCCGCTTTAAAGTCACGGGTATCGCCACCGGCCGGCACGGCATGGCCCTTAACCCCGATGGGCTGGATCTGGCTCACGCCCTCAGCCTGGTTGGGTCCCGTCAGGCGCTCAACCCGCTTTCCACGCTTCCCGTTCCCACCACCGTGCTGGATTTCATCCAGGCCTGCCCGGCCAACCTGCTGTTCGAAAACACGCCGGTCAACCATCACACCGGACAACCCGCCATTGACCATCTGGCGGCTGCCATGCAAAAAGGCATGCACGCCATCACTGCCAACAAGGGTCCCGTGGTGCATGGCTTTCAACGCCTCAATCAACTGGCGCAGGAAAAAGACGTGCGCTTCCTGTACGAATCCACGGTAATGGACGGTGCGCCGATCTTCTCCCTGTTCCGCGGCTCGCTGCCTGCCGCAGAACTGCGCGGTTTCCGCGGTATTCTCAACTCCTGCACCAATTTGCTGCTGGAACGCATGGAGGAAGGTGTGCCGTTTGACGAAGCCGTTGCGTATGCCCAGTCGATTGGCATTGCAGAGACCGACCCCTCCGGCGACATTGATGGCTGGGACGCCGCCATCAAGGTGGCCGCTCTGGTCACCGTGTTGATGGGTGTACCGCTGACCCCGCAGGAAGTTGACCGCTCGGGCATCCGCGAAATCACCACCCAGATGCACGCGGAGGCGCGCCAGGCAGGTGAACGCTGGAAGCTGATCTGCAGCGCCAAACGCGAAGGGTCGGGCGTGCACGCCAGGGTGCGCCCTGAGCGCGTCAATCCGACCTCACCGTTCTACAGCATCAACGGAACCAGCTCTTATGTACAGTTTGAAATGGACGTGCTGCCAGGCCTGGGGGTTGTGGAAAGCAACCCCGGCCCCGAAACCACTGCGTATGGCTTGCTGGCAGATATGATTAACGCATTTCGATGCCCTTAATGGTAAAGGAGTATTATCAGCATGGGTGAAGCCTACTGGATTACCGGCGTCAATCTGTGCGATGTTGCCCCACAAGAAAACCCCGTCCAGCGTTTGCTGGCGCTGCTGTCATCAGCAGCCACCCGGCCGGCTGCATTGGATGAAATCCACGTCCTCGGTTGCGACGGCGATCGCATGACCCCCGCCAGCCTGCACGAAGCCGGTTTTTCGGTGCACTGTCCCATCTTTACATGGCAGCCGCACCCCCTGTACGAACACGCCAATCTGCACAGTCTGACGCGCGCCATTGAACTGGAGGAGCGCCAGACGGTGCTGTTGATCCGCCAGCAGGGTCAACTGTTTTCGGCTGTTTTACTGGCTTCCGCCCGCGCCGTGGGCCGCCACAACCTCAACCCGCGCACGCGCATCAAACTGCGCGTCACCCTGCCCACCCTTGGCGATGAACAGGATGACCTGTACGCCCTGGAACGCGCCCTGATCCGTTCAGGGCTGCGCCCCGGCGACGTGGAATGGATGTACGGCATGTGCGCTGAGGAAAAACACTGCCCGGCCAGGATCGACTCGTTGCCCGTCCCGCGCCCACGCTCCGACGCCCCCGCGCCCTTCTGGGTGACCTGGGCGCTCAACGAGCTTTCTGGTGCAATGCTGGAAGGTCAGCCAGGGCGGCTGGGCTTGTTGTACAGTTTCTTTGATTCACCCGCCGGCTATGCCACCGTACTGGAGCAGGTATGAGAGACTTTCACACCGTCTATCTTGGGCTGGGCACCAACCTCGGCGACCGCGCCGCCAACCTGCAAAAAGCACGGGATGAGCTGGACACGCTGCAACCCGAAATTCACCTGTTGCGCTCATCCCGCCTGTACGAAACCGAGCCGTGGGGATATGCCGACCAACCCGCCTTTCTCAACCAGGTGATCGAGATCGGCACCACCCTTCAGCCGCGCGAACTGCTGGAGACCTGCAAGCGGATTGAAGCTGAAATGGGACGCGAACCCACTTTCCGCTACGGTCCGCGCTGTATTGACCTCGACATCTTATTTTTCGACGATTGGGTGGTGGAAGAACCCGGCCTCAATATTCCCCACAAACGCATGCCGGAACGCGCTTTTGTCCTGGCGCCGCTGGCTGAACTGGAACCCGGGCTGCGCCATCCCACCCTGCTGTTGACGGTTCACCAGTTGCTGCAGGCGGTCGATCAGTCGGGCGTACGCCCGTGGACTGCTGAATAAGACACCTCATGGCAAAACAAAACCCCCGTGCACTGTTGCGCACGGGGGTTTACACATGTTTTATTGAAGATTAATCGGCGTACCGGACCTGCAAAAAGCCAATCGGCAGGCTGACGTGCACCGTCACCGGGTCGCCATCAACAGCGCCATCTGAATGGATGCGGTCGCCCTGACGGGTGAAACCCTCCGGCAGATTGACAGCGGTCATGCCCAGGTCGGTCTCGATCACCACCTCAACACCGGCGGGAACCACAATCACAACCTCACCCATCACGGTGCTCACATCACCCTTGTACTCAGCCTGATCACCCAGCGCCAGCACGGTGCTGCCCATCACGGTCTCAACATCCAGCCGGTCGATCTGCAACCCATCCAGATCCACCTCCTGGCTGCCCATAATCACCTGGCTCTCGAGTTCCAGCGGGATCTCGTCGCTGAGGTTTACCTGCCAAGGATTCCGGCCAGGGTCACCCAGAAAGACCACGTTTACCCTGCGCTGCGGGCGCAAAACGAAAATCCCGGTATCCTCGCGCGTGCGGTATTCCATATCAAAACCATTGTTGCGCATGGCAGACACTTCGCCGTCCACCAGGTTGCCCACAGCCGCCCCACCATCCACCGAGAGATCGGTGAAGATGGTTTCGATGCGCACATCACCCTTGTCCACATCTCCAAGCGGTTGTTCAAAACCCTCTGTGGAAACCGCGGCGCGCAAAGACGGGTTGACCACCGCAAACCACACAATACCGCCCAGCAGCGCCAGGCCGATCAAGACCCCCACCGCGGCTGACACCATCCCGCGCCGGCCCACCAGCAGATCGAGGCCCCAGGCGATTAACAACACAGGCCACAGTTGCAGCAGCAACCGCCAGGCTGAGGTTTGCAGATAACCAAAGTTGCCCAGCAGAAACACCACACCAATGCCAATGCTCACCAGTGGACCCACAAAGCCGTCCCGCCGGTACAGACCGTCCAGCCCACCGACAACGAACAGCAGCGGCCACAGGCGCCACAGCATATCCCACGAGCTCCAGGCGACCAGGTTGGTCAGATCCAGCAGCATGAACACGCCAATGGCGATCAGCAGGATGGGGAAGAAAATGCTGCGGTCATGGTGTCCATCACCCCAGTTGCGCCAACGATCCCGCCGCCACTCACGTGATTCATCCCTCCCGCCCGGTTCCAAATTTCCCGGATTATCAAACGTACTCATTTTCCTGCTCCAATCTTACTTTTTTACAAAAGCCTTGTACATCAGGTAGCCGCCAATGCCGATCAACACCACCGGCAGGGCATAACTCATCAGGTTGGTGCTCGATAGGGTCATCAGACCGCCCATGATGGCCAGGATGATGGCAGGGATCCATGCCCACGTCAGGCGTTCGCGCGGCAGCAGCGCCACCACAGCAAAGGTGGCAGCCAGCCCCAGGAAGAACACTCCACCGGTCTCCACGCCGTCAATGCCAATTGTGCCAAGACCTGCCACTGCAGCCAGGGTCAGCATGACACCGCCAGGGATGATCGCCCACCAGAACTCGCGGCGCATAAAGTAGACCACCCAGAAAGCCAGTGAGATGCCGAACAGGAAGAACGGTCCGCCCCACTCGTTCATGAAGGCAATGTTGAGCGAAGAGAATAACACCAGCAGACCCAGGAACAGCAGCACCATACCGGGGATGGCAGCCCACCAGTTGTTGCGGCTGTCGCGCGAGAGTACGTACAGGAACACGGCTCCGCCGCCGGCGAACAGCACCCCAAAGATGATCCCGATCAGGCTGCCGTTGTCCGGCAGGATACCGATGGCCTGCAACAGCGCCAGGGCGCCCATCACCAGCAGCAGAACACCAACAAGGATACGCCAGTTAAATTCACGCATGTAGTTCCTCCCTGACAATTAGTGCACGCTCACCGAACCCGCGCCCATTTCCGCGGTCAATTCGATCTTGTTTACAGCAGTATCATAATCCGCTGATTGATAGACATTGCCGGTCTGCGGGAAGCGCAGGGTGTCAATGTTTACACCGCTCAAGCCGCTATCCACGCGAATACGCGCAGCAACCCCCTGCGGGACGGTAAAGTCCACAGAAGCAGCTCCGCCTTCAACCTTGACGCGGGTCATGCCAGCCGCGGCGGGCAGGTCCACGCGGGTGGAGCTGGCGCCCGTCTCGATGCGCAGATCGGTCACCTGCAGGTCGCGCAGGTCCAGCACGGTTTCATTTGCACCGGTGTGCAGGCGCAGGCTCAAAGGAATACCTTTTGCCAGACCCATGTTCCAGTGAATGCCGTGTGAACCGATCATGGGAGGCACAAAAACCGTCCCATCCGCATCCAGCTTGACAAATGCCTTGAAGGCCTCCCGGCGAACCGTGTGGCGCAGCGATTCATCAAAGCTGCCCGAAAGCAGCATGGCAGGGTCTGAACCGGCATGCACTTCCAGCCGTCCAGCCCCGTGATTGATCTCCACCTCGGCCTCGGTGCTGTTTTCAAGCGCAATTTCCACTTTTTGTGCACCCTCGGTAACCATCCCGCCGGATTCCCAGCGCCGTGAACCGCGCGGAGCAAGCAGGAACCACAACCCCAGGAAAACCAGCAGCAATGGCCAGAATAATGAACCCCAACCGCTGGGTATGATGTTCAGCGTATCCAGAAGCAGCAATACGCCTGCCAGCAATATAATAACGCCCCAAAAAACATTACTCTTTCTCATGGCACCTACTCCTTGCTGAAATTTTGAACACAGACACTATAATTACGTGAATGAAGCCTCAAAGTTGCATTTTTACACACTCATATTATATGGAAAAAGAGGCGCAACGGTACCGGTTGGTCGTTAACCTGCCCGCGATTGCCCGATTTTCACCGTTGGGGTCCTGAAAAACAGCATAAGATGTATTAGCATCTTCTCATTTGTATAACCATCCTTGACACGGCGATAATTTTTAATATAATTACTATCAATATTGAGGAATTAACGGAGTGATTTATGCTTAAGTGCTTATGTCTGAGGCGGGGTTTGTTGTAACCGCCTTGCCACACTAACATCTTCGACCGACCGGCAAAGGCGGCAAACAACAGCCCCGCAAAAGATTTTTTGCGCAGCTTGAGTTTGCTGCCTTTTTGTATGCCGGTTGGTCGTTTTATTTAATGATTACAGGAGAACTACCATGAATATCGCCAGCAATGTTATTGATTTGATCGGAAACACCCCCCTGGTTCGCCTCAACCGCCTGATAGAAGGTCTGAACGCCCAGGTTGTCGCCAAACTGGAATATTACAATCCCGCGCACAGCGTCAAGGACCGCATCGGCGCCAGCATGATCGAAGCAGCCGAGGCAGCCGGGAAAATTAATCGTGATACCGTCATCGTTGAACCCACCAGCGGCAACACCGGCATTGCGCTTGCCATGGTGTGCGCCGCGCGCGGCTATCGCTGCGTTCTGGTGATGCCCGAAACCATGTCGCGTGAGCGGCGCATGTTGTTGCGCGCTTACGGCGCTGAACTGATCCTCACCCCCGGGCCTGACGGCATGGGCGGGGCAATCCGCAAGGCGCAGGAACTGGTGGACAGCCACCCCAATTACTTCATGCCGCAGCAGTTTGAAAACCCTGCCAACCCGGCCGTGCACCGCCGCACCACCGCCGAGGAGATCTGGCGTGATACGGATGGACAGGTGGATGCGCTCGTCTCGGGCATCGGCACCGGCGGCACGATTACCGGCGTGGGTGAGGTGATCAAGGCGCGCAAGCCGTCCTTCAAGGTGTTCGCGGTCGAGCCGGATGCCTCGCCAGTGCTTTCCGGCGGGCAAAAGGGACCCCACCCACTGCAGGGACTGGGCGCAGGTTTTGTACCGGGCGTGCTCAACACCACCGTTTACGATGAGGTCATTCGCGTCAAAGGTGATGACGCCTTCCGCACCGCACGCCAGATGGCAAGCCAGGAAGGCCTGCTGGTGGGCATTTCATCCGGCGCGGCCGTGTGGGCTGCCCTGCAGGTGGCCGCCCGCCCTGAGATGAGCGGCAAGTTGATCGTCACCATCATTCCGTCCTTCGGCGAGCGCTATCTGAGCACCCCGCTGTACGCCGATCTGGCTGAGATGGACACCCAGCCCGCCGCCGCGGGCAAGTAGGGAGGCTGTCCATGCTCAATACTCTGCGTGATGATATTCGTTGCATATACGAGCGCGACCCGGCAGCACGGTCCACAATTGAAATACTGCTGGCTTATCCGGGCCTGCATGCACTGATCGGCCACCGCATCAGCCATGCGTTGTGGCGGCGGGGTTTCAAATTGCTCGGACGCACCCTCTCGCACATGATGCGCTTCTTCACCGGCATCGAGATCCACCCGGGCGCAAGCATTGGCCCGCGCCTGTTCATTGACCACGGCATGGGGGTGGTGATCGGTGAGACAGCCGAGATCGGTGAGAATGTCACCATCTACCATAACGTCACACTGGGCGGCGTCAGCCTGGAGAAAGGCAAGCGCCATCCCACCATTGAAGACAACGTGGTGATCGGCGCGGGCGCAAAAGTGCTGGGCGCCATCACCATCGGCGCGGGCAGCCGCATCGGCGCGAACGCCGTGGTGGTCAAATCGGTTCCGCCCAATTCAGTCGTGGTGGGTGTACCGGGTCAGGTGGTGAGACGCTCCAAACCCCAGTCCGACGGGGTGGACCTGCATCACGACAACCTCCCCGATACCATCGGTGTATCGCTGGCGTCCGTCATGCAGCGTCTGGATTTGCTGGAACAACAATTGACCACGCACAAAACCGATCACCAGGTGGAGCGCGTGGCAGCCGGAGCCATGATCTTTGAAGGCGGCTCGGTGGTGGAGTACGGCCGCTCCAATGGCAATGGCAACGGTAATGGCCACCACGCGCACGAACACCCCCACGCGCCTGAAGGCGGGGTGTGGCGCGGCGAGGATTTTATGATCTGAGCATAATCGGTTAAAACCGGCAGCGCGGGCAAGGTTTGCCCGCGCTGTTGTATATCCACCCTCGTCCGCGGGCTCGGCTGCGCCGGGCTTTCTCCTCTCCCCGACGGGGAAAGCGAATGTGCAACATTCGCCAGGTCTGCTCCGAGCTTTCTCCTCTCCCCTACGGGGAAAGCGAATGTGCAACATTCGCCAGGGTGAGGGGCGATTCACCTCTGCTCCGGGCTTTCTCCTCTCCCCAACGGGGAAAGCGAATGTGCAACATTCGCCGGGTCTGCTCCGCGCTTTCTCCTCTCCCCTACGGGGAAAGCGAATGTGCAACA
>DAOUGC010000067.1:0-3457 GCA_034429695.1 Levilinea sp. | reverse complement strand
GCGCCGGGTACGATCTTGACCGATTCCCTGGTTGAACTGCGCACCATTCCGATGGGAGCCAAGCCGTCCGATGCCGCCACGCGCATTGAGGATGTCAACGGGAAGATGCTGGCCGTGGGGCGCGCCCCTGGTGACTTCATCGTCACTTCCGTGCTGGGAGAAATCGCCGGTGCGGGTATCCCGGCTGAACTGCCAGAAGGGCACGTTGCTTTGGCGATTCACGTGGATATGGCCAGCGGTGTTGCCGGCTTGCTGCGCCCCGGTCAAACGGTTACGGTTATTGGCATGATCGCTCCTGATATTCTCAAGGAAAACAACGACCAACGTAATTTCCGCTCCGATTGAACAATTTATGTCGCCAACCCTGTCGCTTACCCCGATGACACAAGCGACAGTTACACCGACGCCAACCCCCACACCGGCTCCGCCATCATCCCCTCTGGCTCGTCTGGCGATCACCGGGTTGCGAGTCCTGATGGTTCCCCAATCTTTCCGTTATGAAGAAGTTCCTGCCGGTGCCAGTGAAGATCAATTGTATTCTTCAGCGCGCACCACAATGTCTGCTCAGGAAGGCAGTGTGATCGTCCTGGATGTCCCCACGGGATTGATCGAAGTCACTCCTGGATTCAAAGTCGATCCGGCCACCCTGCTTTCTGCACTGGACCAGTATGGACTGATCCACCTGGCATTGGAACCGACCAAGGGGTTGGGACTGGATGTCTCCGACGTGCTGACCCTCAATCTGGGCGACTTGTATAAAGAGATGAACGAATACCGGAAAAAGTAGGTCATCATGAGCGATAACGCTTACCAAACCAACAAGGTAACGGTCATGCTGGCAGGCGCTGGACACGAGGTGGTTTATTACCAGATGCAGCCGCCGTTGTTGGCCGACCAACGTTTTATGATCTCGGGGCATGCGGCGCAGTGGTCCATGTTTGAAACCAATTTGAACAATCTGCGCCCCGACCTGGTGATTGTTCAAACCGATATCGCCCCGGATCCGGACACCCTGATCCGCGCCTTGCAGAAAATCTCAGCCTGGAGCGGGATTGCGATTGTCGTGTTGCCTCTGGCGCACAAGGATTTTCAGGGAGCGTTTGGCAAGGTAGACACTGTGCGCGGGGTCTTTGTGGCCCCGGTGAACTGGACCGAGATTGTCCAGGCTGCTTACGGCGCGGCAATCACTGCCCGGGCCAAACTTAATCAGGCAGCGCCAATGCAGCAAAACGTTTCCGGTTTTTCGCCGGGCGGCGCATCCGCCTACATCACCGGTACCAAACGGATTGCGGTGTTATCACATGCGGGTGGGGCCGGCTGTTCAACCATTGCCGAGAACCTGGCTTACGAACTATCTGTGCGGCTCAGTGTGAAAACTTTGCTCGTCTCCATGGGCCTGCCCCCGGCTGCCGCGCCTCACCTGCGCTTACGCTATCTGCCCAACCTGACCGAATACTTTGACCGTCCCGGGAAAGCCACGTTTCAAGCGGCCATTCAACGGCGGGAAAACCTGGAAGTCCTGTTAGCCCCTGAATCTTCCCTGGATTATATGCGGATACTGGAGAACTCCAATCACGGGACCGGGGAAGGCAGTATCAACGGGATGTTGATCGACTCGGAAGACGGCCGCTATGCGTCGATTGTGATGGATGTACCTTCATCGGAAGATTTGTGGATGGCGCATTCGATCATCTTTGCCAATTATGCCTTGATCGTCGCCCGTCCTACTCTGGCAGACCTGGCCGCCGTCCGGCATACCCTGAGTCTGTTGCTTTCCGGATTGAAAAGTGAAAAACGCCTGGCGCGTGAATCGATCTATCTGGTGCTCAACCAGTTCACCGATCGCAGCGGATTTACCCCGCGCAGCTTCCAGGAGGAATTGTCCAAAACTCTGGGCTGGGCGCCGCCTCTGGCGGCGATTGTGCCCTATGATCTCGGAGTTCCGCAAGCACAGGATGATGGCACACCGCCGGTGACACGTGGGGATGAATTTGCGAAGGGTATCCGGGCGATTGTCAACACGCTGTTTCCATCCGTCGGGAATACGATCAGCAGCTCAAACGAACATAAAAGCGTCCTGCGTTTGCCCAAAATTCGTTTTACTTAATCCATCGCACCACTTCTTGGTGCTTTTCAAAGAGGAGATCATTTTATATGCCAGGTATTTTAGGGTTATATGATGCACCGGCGAACGACATTATCTTAGATGATGTTACCCGCAGCGCAGTTTTCAACGAAGTCATTGACCAGATCAACCAGGAATTCCAGCCTGCCGTATTGCAAAGCCCCAGTGAAACAGATCGGCGGCGAATCCGGGAACGGGTCGAGGCCCTGATCGCCGCGGCTTTACGGAAACGGAACTGCCGACCCGGCGTGCAGCAAGAAGGGCTTCTCTCAGAAGAACTCACCCGGCGAATCCTGGGATTAGGATTTCTGGATATGCTGTTACCGCCAGCACGCACGGATATCTCGGAGATCACCATTTACTCCAGTGGGTTGGTGCAGATCATGCGCAAAGGTTCAGTACGTTGGGAAACGATCGACATGCGACCGGAAGCCGGAGAGATTTGGCGCGTACTGGATCGGCTGATCGGTCCTCAAAATAAAACCCTGAACGAAACCAATCCGAGCATCAACGCCAAACTACCGGCGACGAAAGACAATCCGGGCGGCGGTCGCATCAAAGCCCTGCATCCGGTAATCGCTCCTCCGGGAAGAAATCCATCCATCAATATCCGTTTATATGAGCAAAAGCCGGTTAAACCGGAATGGTTGCTGGAACGCGGGGTGATGAATCCCGAGATGATGGATATCCTTCAGCAGGCCATGGAGCAGGGCCGGCGCATCCTGATTTCAGGCGGTACCCGCACTGGAAAGACCACTTTACTCAGCGCTCTATGCAATTTCCTGCCACCGGCCTGGCGCATCGTGAAGATTGAAGATCCGGAGGAAATCTGGGTCGACCGCCCAACCGTTCAGACTGTGGAGGCACGCCCGCAAGCGGTGGGCACGGAAGTGAAACCCTATACCCTGGCAGATGGGGTGGATGACGCGATGCGCATGTCCCCCGATTATCTGGTCATTGGCGAGGTGCGCGACGGAATGGCTGCCATGAGCTTATTCCGTGCTTTGATGACCGGTCACAGTGGGGCCTGTACCTTCCATGCAGACAGTCCGCGTGAAGCAGCCCGCCGGCTGGCGACCGTGATGGGGGCAGATGCAGGGGTGAAGCCGCATGAAGCCAATCAAATGATTTCTGATGCAGTGGATTTGTTGGTACAGATCGGCATCCGGCATGAAGTTCGCCGGGTGGTAGCGATTTCAAATGTGGCCAAGGACTTGAAGAATGGCGATGTGTTCTTCGAACCGATTTATCGCTACTTAGAGGAATCGTCTGCAACAGAGCCATGTTGGGAGAAATTGGGCGAGTTATCGTAAAAATGTGTTTTCGGAAAAA
>DAOUGC010000066.1:0-8234 GCA_034429695.1 Levilinea sp. | reverse complement strand
TTTCTTGCGCTTTATTACGGGCAGGACGCAGAACAAATCGGTCCGGTGCGTTCAGCCCGCCTGGTGGATGCCCAACTGGTGCGCCTGTTTGAAGGCATCCTGGCATATTCTGGTGCTGATCAAAACGCCGTAGATCCGGTCATCATGACCAATCTGCGTCAGCGGGCAATTTCCTCCGCACCCATCACCTGCCCGGCCTTGTGCGACGCAGGCGGGAACACCGTCAACTCAGTTTTTGCCAGCTCCTCATTGCTCAGCAATCTGGCAGTGGAAAAGGGTGTTGTCACACCGGATGACGTTCACGGACTGCTTCAAGCCTGGTCATTTGATTCACGCCCACCCGCCGCCACCACTCCCGCTGGTGATTCCGTTACCGTCCGTTTTAATGCATACAACCTGGCAGAATGGCGTTTTGATCCCGATCAAAGCCGCTACCTGCGCTGGATCGAGGACGTGGACACGGATAACAATCTGGCCATGATCCCGCTAATCGACCGGATAACCGGAGAACAACTGGCATTTTCCAACGTGATTATCCTGTTTGCCCCATATACCACCCATGCTGAAACCCTCCACGAAATCAGTTTATGGTATAACTACAATGGTCGCAGGGCAGTGATCTTCCGTGATGGAAAAATGATGGAAGCGGTTTGGAAAACTCCAGACCAGGACCGGCCATTTCAATTACTAACCGAAGATGGTGAACCCATGCCACTCAAACCGGGCAATACCTGGGTGGTGATTGCTGGTATCAATTCCACATTAAAGGAGAATGTTCCCGGGCAGTGGGAACTGCGGTTTTTCCTACCGTAAAACACGATATGCGAATTCTGGTCCTGTCTGATATCCATGCCAATTTGAACGCTTTACAGGCCGTCTTAAAAGCAGCCGGAGAGATTGACGCCCTATGGTGTCTGGGGGATCTGGTGGGATACGGTCCTGATCCCAATGAATGTATTGACCTAATCCGCACCATCCCCAACCTGACCTGCCTGCTGGGGAATCACGACGCAGCAGCGCTCGGGCAAATCGATCTGGAAGCCTTTAATCGCGAAGCCCGTCTTTCAGCACGCTGGATGCGCTCCACCCTCAGCACGGACAACCTCTTATTCCTGCAATCACTGCCCGAAAAAGTGGTCAACAGCCAGGTCACCCTCACGCACGGTTCCCCACGCAATCCGGTCTGGGAGTATCTGCTGGATACCTACACCGCTGCGGCCAATTTTGAACACTTCACCACTCCTTTGTGTTTTGTCGGGCACACCCACCTACCGATTGCTTATACAGAAACAGAAAGCAGCAATGATGTGGAATGGCGTATTTTGCAGGATAAGGATCGCATGACCTTTAGCCGGCGCACGATCATCAACCCGGGGTCAGTGGGTCAGCCGCGCGATCATGATCCACGCGCTGCATATGCTGTTTATTATCCAGAGTTAAATATCTGGGAATCACATCGTACGGAGTATGATATAGAAAAGGTTCAGGAACGCATTGTTCAACATGGTCTTCCTCGCCGGCACGCAATGCGTCTGGCTCAGGGTTGGTAAACAGGAACTTTTATGGTTGGGCAACGTCTACATTAAAACGCCAGAACCACCCACGCTCATCTGGAGGAAACCATGAGAAGAAAATTAGTCCTTTCCATAGTCATGCTGGCCATTGCGGCGTTGTTCCTCAGCGCCTGCCAGCCCGCCGCCATGCCCGCAAATGAAATGATGTACGAGTCTGCTCCATCTGCACCCCAGATGGAACGCTCAGACGCAGACAGTTTTGCGTATGAAGGAGAGGGCGCCATCGTTGAGGAATCCCCCGCCATGGAACCCGGCGGCGGAGCCCCGTCTCAGGAAGTCAAACGGGTCGTGATCCACAACGCCGATCTGGGGATCATTGTGACCGACCCTGGTGTCACGCTGGTTGCGATCACTGACATGACCCAGGCGATGGGCGGTTTTGTGGTCAGCTCCAATCTCTACAAGACATACACTTCCACCGGTGTGGAAGTTCCTGAGGCATCCGTTACCATTCGGGTTCCTGCCGAACACTTGAATGATGCCCTGAAACAGATCAAAGGCATGGTAAATGATCCCGAGGGAGACATCATCACTGAAAATATCTCAGGACAGGATGTCACCCGCGAGTATACCGACCTGCAGTCACGCAAGCGCAATCTTGAGACTGCCAGCGCCCAGCTTGAAAAGATCATGGAGAATGCCAACAAAACAGAGGATGTTCTGCGGGTCTACAACGAACTGACGCGGGTCAATGAAGAGATTGAAGTCATCAAGGGCCAGATCCAGTACTACGACGAAGCCTCCTCCATGTCAGCCATCACTGTGCGTCTGCAGGCTGCTGCTTCCCAGCAACCGATTGAGATAGCCGGTTGGAAACCCTCGGGCACTGCCCGCGAAGCACTCAAGACTCTAATTAAGTGGGCCCAGGCGATTGCCGACATGCTGATCTGGTTCACCATCTTCTGCCTGCCCTTCATTGTGGTCGCCGGTGTGCCCAGCTTCTTCATTGTGCGCGGCATTGTTCGCCACAACAAACGCCGCAAGGCACAGGCAGTCGCTGCCAACGAATAAGTCACACCTCCATCAGGAAATCAAAACTCCCCGTAACCGCGGGGAGTTTCTTGTTGTTATTTATCGGAATGGACCCGAATTCGGAATACTTTATCCATTATTTCGCCAACCACATCGTAACGATTGAGCATCCCCCGGGCTGCGTCAGGAACCGCCAGATCAACCACACCATCCACTTTTCGGCCAAGGTTGACAGAAAAATCAAGTTCAGAATTACCTGTCTTCCATTCAGAGATCTCCATCCCCTGGGAAAAATGCAGATCGCCCCCCAGATATTGCACCATATCTGATTGTCTTCGGCGTACAGCCAGTAATGAAGTCCCGTGCGGGTCAACATTCATCGTCAAAGGATGCTGGCTGTCACCCACCTGCCCATCCCAAAAGGAACGCATCCAGTAATCACCGGTGGGCAACCCAAATTTTTGAGGTTCAAACACCCATGTCACGGCTTCATCTGACCGATTAATCCACGCCAGCACATGCCATTCACCCACTCCGCCGGTCAGATCAAGCCTCAACAACTCTGGCTCACTGCGGTCAAACACATCCAGCACATCGGCGCACACGGGTAAAACCGGCAGCAATGCCCTGGCGATTTGCAACCGTTCTTCTGGAACCCGGGTCAGGTCATCAGAAAGCAGCATGGCCCCTCCGGTCATGCCGGTAACGGTTGCCATGGTCTGGATCTCCGCCAGCGTCAATTCGCTTTGCGGGCGCACCAGCAGGCAATCCGGGTCATTGACCCACCAGCGGTTGTGCATGGGTGCACGGGTAAGGATATTCTGTATCGCATTTCGCACAGACGGCATGTTGGGTTCGTTCACAAACAACCGGGTCAACGCGCCGTAATTGGGCGCCCAGGTCTCGGCAACATCTGAACCAATCCGCATGGCTTCCACCAGCCCGATCATTGACCCCACCGGAGCGCCACAGCCCAGCAGCGTCGTTCGCGCTCCGGCAGCCTCACGAATGAGTTCCATTCCCTGCCGCAGGGTTTGTGCGCGGGTGCGGGTGGGATCATGGCGCCGTCCGGGTAAAGCAGCGGCATACAGGAAATCCAATTTCAAGTACGGAAAACCCCACTCGTTGACAGCCGTCTCGATCACATCACGCACATATTGCTGTGCGCCGGGGTGGGTCAAATCCAGCGCCTGGGTGATGGCGCCCCAGTTGTAGCCAGAGGATATCGGAAAACCAAGGTGGTTTTTCAACATCCAATCAGGATGATGATTTGCCAGTTCAGTGGCAGGATGCACAATAAACGGAGCCAGCCACAAACCCGGCGTGTATCCGCAATCATTGATCTCAGCGACCAGAGAGCTTAACCCATCCGGAAAGCGCGGAGAAAATTCAAACCAGTCGCCCACCTGGCGTTCGAACCCATCGTCAATCTGCACCAGATCAAGGGGCAGGGTATCCCGTATACCGGCGACCACCTTGAGATTCTCGCGAATATTTTCAGCGGTAACTTTTTGAAAATAGTGATACCACGAGCACCATCCCACTGGAGCTGGGGCAATGTCACGGATGTTGTGTTCTCTTGCCACTGCATCGAAATATGGATATGCCCAGCGTGGATTATCCAATGAAAATGCCAGCAGACAGGCCTGGTCCGTACTCATTTGCCGACCCGGGTCCAGGCGCGCACGGTCTCCACTGGCCCACATGGCCAATCCATCTTTTCCATTCAGATCGGTGGCGATGCTGCCAAATTGTTCCCGCTGGGAAAGAAAACCAAGCAACAGGCCACATCGTCTTTCGCGGTTTCCCATCACAGCATACATATCACTACTGTGATTTCCCGCCTGATTAAAGCGCGGCGTGGATGGGTTGTACCACATGGGGCTTTCCAGAAATTCCACTCGCGACCGTTTCATCTTCTGATCTGCTGAGTAAGTACCCGTCCACGACCAGGATTGCCAACCGTGGCTGTGCAAAAAGATATGCTCGCCGGTCATCCACGAATCCACGGACTGGGCGGTGGAAAACAACATGTTCATCTGGCCGATTTCCACCGGCGCATCTCCGTTGTTTGTGATGGTCATTTTCCACAACAACATACTGCCGGTATCAGGCAGGGTGAAGCAATATTCGACCATCAGACGGTCCTGAGCGCGCGGAAAACGTATGATCACCTGTTTCGCGGGTGCATACCATGCACCATCAAGCAATTGGGTTTGTTCAACCTCGGCGCCCTCCCAGCCGCAAAAGAGCACACCGTCGGGGAAACGCTTGCGCCTGCCCGCCATGTGATACTCGAACCCCATCGAAAAAGCCTCTATTCCCCCCAGCCGGTCATCCGCGGGACGAAAGGTTAACTGCCCGCGGCGAAGATCATACGCAAATGTGTAAGTCGATGTCTGAATTTCGCCCATAACTCTATTATAATCAGGCAATGCCCTCTTTAGTTGCCATCGACATAGAAACCACCGGTCTTGATCCCAATCGAAGCGCCATTACTGAATTGGCCGCCGTCCGCTTTAATGGTCACCGCATAGAAGGTGAATGGTCAACCCTGGTCAACCCTGGCCAGCCCATTCCACCCATGATCGTGCAGTTGACCGGCATAACCAATGAAATGGTAAAAAATGCACCGCCCTTGAATGCGGTACTTGCCGAGTTTGCCGACTTTGTCGGCATAGACCCGGTGGTCGGGCAAAATGTGGTGTTTGACCTGTCTTTTCTGCAGAAGCACGGCATTCTACAATTTAATGAGATTGTTGATACATACGAACTGGCTTCGGTTTTGCTGCCCACCGCCAGTCGTTACAACCTGACTGCCCTGGCGCTTCAACTCGGCATCCCGTTGCTTGAGGACGCCCACCGCGCCCTGGCAGATGCGCGTGTGACCCAGGCAGTTTTTTACCGGCTGTACGAACACGCCCTGCAACTGCCAATCGAGATCATTGCCGAGCTGGTTCGCCTGTCTGAACCTCTTGAGTGGCACGCAAGCTGGTTGTTCCACCAGATCCTTTCTGCCCGCACCCGCCAGACAGTCTCACCGCGGTCACATGAAAGACTGAACTGGTTTCCCCCGTTTGATGAACGGCTCTTCCCTCCGCTGCAGTGTAATGATGACCTGGTTCCCCTTGACCCGGATGAAGTCGCATCCATCCTGGAGTATGGAGGTCCCTTCTCTCAGTATTTTGAAAATTATGAAATGCGGTCACAGCAAGTGGAAATGTTGCGTCAGGTCACCCATGCCCTGTGTGCAAGTGAACATCTGCTGGTGGAAGCCGGAACCGGTACGGGGAAATCTTTTGCCTACCTGATCCCTGCCGCGCTGTGGGCCATTCAAAACAAGAAACGTGTGGTCATATCCACAAACACCATCAATCTGCAGGATCAATTAATCAAGAAAGACATCCCCGATCTGTGCTCGGCGCTGCAGATCGATCTGCGCTCAGCCATTCTAAAAGGCCGCAATAACTATCTGTGCCCGCGCAAGTTGAACGCCCTGCGCGAACGCGGCCCCGACAACGCTGATGAAATGCGTGTGCTCGGAAAACTGCTGGTGTGGCTAAACCAGGGCGGCAGCGGTGACCGGGGCGAGATCAATCTCAACGGGCCGGCTGAACGTGACATCTGGTCGCGCATGTCTGCCCAGGACGACGGTTGCAAGGCTGAGGTTTGTGTATCACGCACTGGCGGCGGTTGCCCATTTTATAAAGCCCGCCAGGCAGCCAACGCAGCCCATATTCTCGTGGTCAACCATGCGCTTTTACTCGCCGATGTCGCCACGGGCAGCCGGGTGTTGCCGGAGTATGACTACTTGATCGTGGATGAAGCCCACCACCTCGAATCTGCCACCACCAATGCGCTCAGTTATCGGGTTACCCAGGGTGACCTTGGCCGTTTATTGCGCGAGATGGGTAGTATCAAGAGTGGTGTGCTGGGTCACCTGCTTAACCTTCTTTCAGATATTGTGAGACCATCAGACATGGCTGCGCTGAATCAGATTGTGCAGCGCATCACCGATCTCAGTTTCCGGCTGGATCACGATTTCAAGAACTTCTTTACCTCCCTCAGCGACTTCCTGCAGGATCAACGTGACGGGGCGCCGGTGGGCAATTACGGTCATCAGGAACGCATCCTTTCGGCTACGCGCACAATACCTGCATGGGGCGAAGTTGAAATGACCTGGGACACCGCTCACGAGACCCAAAAGTTGCTGATCAATCTACTGGCGGATGTATACAAAGCCATTGGTGAGTTGCAAGGCCAGATGGATGACGAACTGGAGGATTTGCACAGTGCCCTTGGCAACCTCCACCGCCGCCTCAGTGAGGCTGAATACAACATCACCAAAGCGGTCAGCGATCCTGACCCATCTCTCATTTACTGGATCGAGATCCCGCCCAATAACGGCTCACTGGCAATCAACATAGCCCCCCTGCACGTGGGCTCTCTTATGGAAAAGTACCTGTGGCACGAGAAGTCCAGTGTGATCCTGACCAGCGCCACACTAACCACCGCTGGAGAGTTTGACTATCTTCGCTCACGCCTGATGGCGGATGAGGCCGGTGAACTGGCGCTTGGCTCCCCATTTGACTACCAATCTTCAGCCCTGTTGTATCTGGTTAATGATATAGCTGAACCCAACGACAATTACAACTATCAACGTTCAGTGGAACAGACCCTCATCCGGTTGGCAAAAGCCACCCAGGGGCGCATGCTGGCGCTATTTACAAACTATGCTCAATTAAAAAAGACCTCACAGGCAATCTCATCTGCGCTCAGTGAAGCCGGGATTGTGGTTTACGAACAGGGTGAAGGCTCTTCAGCCAACAACCTGCTGGAAACCTTTAAAGAGACCGATAAGGCTGTATTGCTGGGAACCAAGGCTTTCTGGGAAGGTGTTGATATTCCCGGACAGGCGCTTTCGATCCTTGTGATCGTCAAACTACCGTTTGACGTCCCCACCGATCCAATTGTGGCCGCCCGTTCTGAGACCTTTGATGATCCATTCAACGAGTACAACCTCCCCGAAGCCATCCTGCGTTTCAGACAGGGGTTCGGAAGGTTGATCCGCACGGCATTTGATCGCGGCGTGGTCGCCATCCTGGACAAGCGCATCCTCACCAAACGCTACGGCCCCACCTTCCTGCAATCGCTGCCTGAGTGCACAGTACAAAGGGGTTCCATGCAGGACCTGCCTGCTCGCGCAGCCCGATGGCTGAACATGTAATTTTTGAAATGTTGTGATTAGTCACCCAGAAACCAGCCCGACTCTTCGGGCTGTTCCCTTTTTTGCAGAACCTCCACCCGGCCGGCTTCCACCCACAGCACTGCAGGGCGCGGGGCAAGATTATAATTGGATGCCATACTCAGGTGATAAGCGCCGGAAACCGGCAGCGCCAGCAAATCACCACGTTTAAGGAACGGCAGGGTGATGTCAGAAATCAGCTCGTCGCCTGATTCACAGAACTTCCCAACCACCGCCACACGCTCGCAACAATCAGCACGCATGTTATCAGGCATCACAGCCATGTAGCGGGCGTGGTACAACGGGGGTCGCGGGTTGTCCGCCATACCGCCATCCACAGAGATGAATTTGCGCCCATCTGCCGAACGCTTGCTGGTCCCCACCCGATACACTGAAAGCCCTGCCCTGGCAACCAGCCAGCGGCCTGGCTCCAGAAACACGGT
>DAOUGC010000065.1:0-12581 GCA_034429695.1 Levilinea sp. | reverse complement strand
GGCGCTCTCGTGCCATGCTTTTCGCAAGCGTGCAATTTGCAACAGGGTGAGCACGGCCAGCACCGAAAGCAGCAGGAACAGGCCTGAAAACGCCATAAAGATCGGGCGGGCGGGGCTGGTGAGCAACTGGGGGCTGATGATGGCGGCGATGAAACTGCCCACCGAAACGACGTAAAACGAGGTCACCCTGGCGCGGTCTTCATTGGCTTGAAAAGCGGTCTCAGCGATGTAGTTGTACTCTGCCATCAGCAGGGCGTCCGGGTCCAGCGGAGCTGCGACGGGTGGTTGGTTCAATAATCCATCAGGCATGAGCAGGTTCCTCAATGTATTCGCGGATCAATGCTTTCAGGCGGGCAGCCTTGTCGCCGATCTCGCTGCTCTCAAAGTTTGAAATCTCAAAAAGGCGGGGCAGTTGCGCGTACAGATCGGGCAGGCCAAGGATGTCTTCAATTTGTTCGCGGATCCATTTGTCGTAAGCAATCGGGTAGACCCTGCGGCTGATGAACAATGCCTGTTGAAATTCGCCAAAAGCCTGCCATAAGCGTTGAAAGGATTGGAAGTACAACCCGCGCGGCAGGTACAGGGGGATGTGGTCCAGATTGTTATGACAGTAGTAGAGTGTTGTTTTCAGCCGTTCGGCGCGCAGGGTTTCGTCATAATAAGGCAACCATTGGGCTTTGAGCCGGGTGAGGGCATCACCGGTGGTCCACAACGGGTGGCTGTACACCAGGAAATTGCCGATCTCCAGTTCAAAACCGTCCGCCCCGCTGGTAAAACCGTGATAACCCGGCTGGAAGTGACCGTCAAAGAAATCCACCTCCACATTGGTATATGCCCCTGATGCCTCCAGTGCGCGAAACAGCGGCTCGCTGGCGTGACGGGCATCCCAGGCTGCCGAGAGCGCATCCCGCCGGTCAGGGTCGATCAGCACAGCCATGTCCAGGCAGGAATCAGGGCTGGCTTTGCCGCGTGCACATGAGCAGGTGAGCAGCACAGCGTGTACGCCGGGCTGCTGCTGGAAGAAGTTCACCACCGCGCCGGCGGCGGCTGCGTGATGCGGGGTTGGGTAATACGCTCCGGTTTGAACCATGGGGAACCTCGTAAAAAATTTGCAATCGTCAAGAAAATGATACTACAAAGATGATTTTTCATCGGGTTTCACCGATTGACTGGGGAGAGGATACCCTGTACACCGATTCTTGCCGTCCATACTGCGAAGGGGGTCAGGATGAATATTGATGACCTGTTTTATAAAGGCCTGTACCAAAATCGACTTCCGTGGCATCGCGCGCAATTATCCACGATGCGGAAATTTCTCGATCACTATTCCCTGCATGATTCGACATTTGTGGGCTTGCTAACCCATGCTGGTGAGGAGGTTATGGGAATTCTCTGGTGGTATTTCGGCTTGATCTACGGAAGATTATTTTATAAGGAAAGAGGCGTGACAACATTGCTGATCCGGTTTGGCGAGATATACCAGGTAATCGCAGAAGCCGCCACTGGTGACACGTATAATGGAATTGCAGACGTAGAGTCGGAAGAGTGGAATTCAGAAACCAATAGGGCTGTATTAAAATTTTGAAGCATCCAATCCGGTTCACCCGTCCGATTGACGCCGGGACCGATCGCGTATACACTGGCAACATGCCATCCATTTTGCTGGTTGAGGATAATCAAAGCCTGTGCCAGGTGATCCAACGCGAGCTGGAACCGCAAGGGTTTGTGATCCACGCGGTGCACAGCGGGCAGGCGGCGCTGCAAGCCATGGAAACGGGCGGGTTCGACGCGGTCATCCTCGACTGGATGCTGCCCGATATTGATGGTCTGGAAGTGATGCGCCGAATGCAGGCGCAGCACATTGTTTTGCCGGTGTTGATGCTCACTGCGCGTTCTGATGAGATTGACCGCGTGGTGGGGTTGGAAGTGGGCGCGGACGACTACCTGACCAAGCCGTTCAGCATGCGCGAGCTGGTTGCCTGTCTGCACGCCCTGCTGCGACGGGTGGAGAAAACACGCGCCATGCTTGCCGGACAGACCTCAACCACCCCTGGCGTCATTCGTTGCGGCGAGTTGCTGATTGAGCCGGAAGGTCATCGTGTATCAGCGGGTGAGCGTGAATTTAATCTGACCCCCATTGAGTTTCAGTTGCTCGTGTTGTTTGCCGGTCATCCGGGGCGAATTTTTAACCGCGCCTACCTGATGGAGACCATCTGGGAACAAAGTTTCATCCCCGGTGATCGTTCAGTGGATAACGCTGTGCTGCGCCTGCGCAAGAAGATATACCCGCACGGAGAGGCGATTGAAGCGGTGTGGGGTGTGGGCTATCGGTTGAGGCAGGCATGAGGGAACGTATTTTTGCACTGGCCCGTCGCATTTTCTTTACCGGCTCCTTCGTGGGGGTGCTGCTCGAAGGCTGGTTGGGCACGGTGGCTGTCCTGGTGCTGGCGTTCTCGGTCGTCCGGCAGATTCCCTCCACCAACATTCCAGCGACTTTCTTTTTCCTTGTTCAAGCGCCCGTTTTCTGGGCTGCATTGCGGTTGAAACCCTCGCAGGCAGACAAGGCACATGCGATGGGAAAGGAACTGTTTTTCGCCGCCGCATTGCGGCTGTTGGTGCTTTTGTCTGCCTGGTTGTTGATGGATCTATTTGGCGTTCGGGCGTTATTGTGGCAGGGCGCAACCGGCTCCTGGTTGAACCTGCCGCTGTTTACTGCCTGCTTTATTACCTTCCTGCTGTACCGGCTGGGCTTCTGGATTGCCGATCAATGGTTGTTGTTAAACCGCCGCAGCCTGTTGTGGACCCTGGTCAATTCGCAGTTGATGGTGGTTTTTACACTGGTTGCGCTGTACCTGATCGGCTATCGTATTTTCAACTACAGCACCGCCATTGATAAAGCGGTGCCGCCCACATTGCTGGCAAACATTGTGCTTGATCTGGTGCGTTCGGTGATCCCGTGGATCGGGGTGAGCGTGGTGATGCTGGCGGCGATCGAACTGGTGTTTTTTCCACCCGCATTTTTGTTTTCTTATCTTACATCCCGGCGGGTTGTGCGCCGCATTCAACGACTGGAGGACGCCATCCGGCAGGCGCGCGAGGGGGACCTGGCGGTGCGGGTGGAACCGGCCGGTCAGGATGAGATCGCACGGTTGCAGTCAGAATTTAATGACATGGCTGCCGAATTGCAGCGTGAGCGTCAACGGGTGGATGATCTGCTCAGAAATCAACGTGAGCTGGCGGCGGTGGTTTCCCACGAACTGCGCACGCCGATCACCGTGATGCGGGCGTATCTGGAGAATAATCTGGTGACGCGTCGTGCCAGCCTGCCCGAGGATTTGCGCAGTGACCTGGATGTGATGCATCATGAGGTGCTCTCGCTGCAACGGCTGGTGGACGATATGTTTACGCTGTCACGCTTGGACGCACATCAACTGGACATGGATTGTTGCTGGGTGGATGTCAGCGGTGTGCTGCAGGCTGTGACGAAAATTTACCGTCCGTTGGCCTGGGAAAATAAACGTATAGATTTTTCGATGCAACTGCCAGAACAACCACTGACCGCCTGGGCGGATGCCGCCCGCCTGGAACAGGCGCTGGGCAACCTGGCTCAAAATGCTGTACGGCATACACCAGCGGGTGGGGTGGTAATGTTGCGGGTTGAGACCCATGGGGAATGGGTGGAAATATCCGTTCAGGATTCCGGCGAGGGTATACCTTTACAGGATCTGCCCCATGTGTGGGAGCGTTTTTATCGCGGCGGGCAGGGCAGCGGTCATGGAAGGACAGGCATTGGGCTTTCGCTGGTAAAGGATGTGGTTGAAGCCATGCAGGGCGAGGTGGGGGTGGAAAGCTTGACCGGTGAGGGCAGCCGTTTCTGGTTGCGCCTGCGCCTGCAACAATAAATACCGCCTGAGTGCGACAAATTTGCGACAGAAACCTTTCTGATATGTGACAGTCTCCCGATACGATTGGGGAATTGATACTCTCAACGTTCAGGAGATTGTTTATGAATGCATCCCATGTAATTCAAACCATTCACTTGTCGCGTTCGTTTCGCGCCGTGCACGCTGTGCGGGACGTGTGCCTCAATGTGCCAGCGGGTGTGGTGTACGGGTTTTTGGGCCCAAACGGAGCCGGAAAGACCACCACCATCCGCATGCTGCTCGGGCTGATCCGTCCGACAGGCGGCAAGGTGATGTTGTTCGGAAGTGAATTCACCCGCAAGGACTGGCCGCGGCTGGCAAAGGTGGGTGCGCTGGTGGAATCACCCAGCCTGTACCCGCACCTCACCGGGCGCGAGAATCTGGAAGTGGTGAGGCGCATGCTGGCGCTGCCGCGAAAAAACATTGACCGTGTCCTGTCAGTTGTGGGGTTGACGAAGGACGCGGGCCGGTTGGTGCGCCAGTATTCACTGGGGATGCAACAACGCCTGGCACTGGCTCTGGCAATGGTCAACGAACCTTCATTGTTGATTCTGGATGAGCCCACCAACGGGCTGGACCCTTCGGGCATTCAGGAGATCCGCGCCATGATCCGGGATATGCCGGCGGCGCAGGGTGTGTCTGTTTTTCTTTCCTCTCATTTGTTGAGTGAAGTGGAGTTGATGGCCACCCACGTTGGCATTATTCAGCAGGGAGGGTTGGTTTACGAAGGTACGCTGGCAGAGCTGAAGAGCCGCCGCCGCCCGGTTCTGGAGATCCACGTGGATGCACCAGTGGAGGTCGTCAATCTGCTGGCAGGGTTGGGCTGGGAGGCCAGCGCTGATGGGCAACGTGTGGAGGTTCACAACGTGGACGAGACGCAGACGCCGGAGATTAACCAGGCTCTGCTGCAGCGTGGTTTTGTGGTGCGCCAGTTTGCCTTGCGCCAGGCGCGGTTGGAGGAAATGTTCCTTGAGATGACCAATGGAGGCCAGGCATGAGCATCTTTCTACGTTGCCTTTCCGCCGAGTGGATGAAAACACGTCGAACACTGTATTTGCTGGCAGTCTTTGCCATGCCCACCATCCTGGGGTTGTTTAATTTCCTGTTGATCCTCGGTATTGATCACGATGCCGGTTATTACGAAGGTCCCAATGGATGGGTGCAATTTGAGCACAATACCATCACCTTTTGGGCGCTGCTGGTGTTGCCTTCCTTGCTGGTGTTAATGTGCGCTTTCATGGCGCATGCTGAGCACGACACCAAACAATGGCGGCGGTTGATGTGCCTGCCCCTGCCCAGAGGCCCAATCTACCTGGCGAAGATGGCAGTGGTGATGGCGCTGATGCTGCTTTCCAGCCTGATCCTGTGGGGGCAGAACATCCTGTGGGGTGGGTTGATTGTGAAACTGCGGCCAGAACTGGGGCTTTCCTTTGCCACCATTGATTTATGGCACATGCTGGTTCCTTACCTGGTGACCTGTTTGTATGCGTTGTTTATCGCTTCCATCCATTTGTGGTTCAGCATGCGTGTGAATAACTTTGTGCTGTCCATTGGCCTGGGCGTCACGCTGGTTCTGGGAGGTTTTTTTCTCAATGACACACCCTTTCTGCGTTTTGCCTTTCCCTGGTCGCTGCCGTCCATGGTATATCAGGCGGGCAGTCTGCAAGCCGGATTGATCGGCATGGCATACGGGATCATCGGCTGGCTTGCCGCGACGTTCGGCGGTTGCCTGGATTTTGTCAACCGTGATGTGCTGGCTTAGGAGTGACCATCATGACCGTCCGATCTTTACCTGGATTATTGATGCGCGGTGTGTGGGCTGAAACATTGAAAATGAAACGAAGTCTGGCATTGAGCGTGGCGCTGGTCATTCCGCTGCTGCCCACTTTTGCCAATGTGGCTTCCGCCCTGCAAACTGGTCTGGGACCACAGATGGAAGAAGGTATTACGCTGTCTCCATGGTCACTATTCTTTCGATACACTTTCCGGCTGTGGACCATCTTTGCCCTGCCGATGGTGGTTGCGATTATCAGCGCGCTGGTTGCCCATACCGATCACCAGACCAAAGCGTGGAAGATGCTGCTGGCGTTGCCGATTTCGCGTCAGGCGGCTTTTGGTGGAAAATGGATCGTGCTGGCCGGAATGTTGCTGTTGAGCAACATGGTGTTTATGGCCGCCAACCTGATGGGCGGAGTGCTGGTCAACCTGCTGCGGCCAGAGTTGGGCATGGGGTTGCCGATCCCACTGGGTGAGGCTCTTTCGGTGACGTTGATTAGCTGGGCGCTATCGCTGTTGATGGTGTCGATCCATCTGTGGATCAGCCTGCGCTGGCCTGGTTTTCTGGCTTCGCTCACCCTCGGGTTTATTGCCACAGTTTCCAACCTGTTTTTAATCGGCTCATATCTATACGGCAGGGTGTCGCTTTCGCCGTGGGCAATGCCCGTGCAAATTTATGGCGACTGGCAGGCTTCAATGCCTGTTGCGCTGGGCGGCGCGCTGCTGGTGGGTGGGCTTGCCTGCTGGGACTTTGTCACCCGGGATGTGTACTAAAAATAATGGATTGGTAGGAGGTATTGAAAGGTTGGGGATTTCTTGACAATAGTTGCTCTTCCTGTTACATTAATTGTGGCTGGGTCATGCAGTTCCCAGCGATACTCGAAGAAGGAGGTGCAATCACATGGCAGCCAGGGTAAAAAGAATATCGCCTGTCCTGTGAGTGCATCCGTAGACTGCATACCCTTTTCGTTTTCCAGTAAATAGAAACATCAGACCACGGTTGCGCTTGCGCTCCGTGGTTTTTGTTTTCCAGATCTTCGGAAAATACCCTGTCAAGCCGCGCCGGTGAGAGATTTCACCCTCGCGGCTTTGTGATTACGCCTTGTACTGGAGAATAGTCCTTGACCAAAGCCCGTATCAAAAAACTTTTGTCTTACTACAAGCCTTACCGGCGTCTGTTCGCCGTTTTGATGGTGTGCGCTTTTCTGTGTGCCGCCACTGCGCTGATGTTTCCGCTGGGGGTGCGTTATATCACCAAGAATCTGCTGGAGGGCGGCACTGCCACCGCTGCCGGTATATACCGCATGGGAGCGGCGCTGCTGGTGCTGGTGATCGTGCAGGCTGCCGCCAATTATTTTGTGGATTACCGCGGTCATGCCATGGGCGCGATGATGGAACGCGACATGCGTTTCGAGCTTTTTGAGCATCTGGAGAGGATGCCCCTGCGCTTTTTTGACGGACAGCGCACCGGCCAGTTGATGTCGCGCATCACCAATGACCTGTTGAACCTGGCAGAGCTGTACCACCACGGACCGGAGGATTACGCCATTTACACCGTGCGCTTTGTGGGTGCGTTCCTTGTGCTGCTGGGCATCAATGTTCAACTGACCTTGATCGTGTTTGCGTTTTTGCCCGTTGCGGTGGGCTTCTCGCTGATTCTCAGTCGGCAGATGAACAGCGCCTTTCGACGCAACCTTGAACGCATCGGCGATGTCAATGCACAGGTGGAGGACAGCCTGGCGGGTATTCGGGTGGTCAAATCGTTTGCCAATGAGCCGGTCGAGCTGGAGAAATTCCAGCGGGAGAATGACCGTTTTCTGGTCAGCCGCACGGATACGTACAAAAAGGAGACCACCCTGTGGCAGGGGATTATTCTCATCGGGGAACTGATCCTGCTGAGCGTGGTAGTGTTTGGTGGCGTCGCCATTCTCAATACCCGGTTGGATCTGGCAGACCTGATCACCTATTTGTTATACATCGGGTATCTGATCGAGCCGGTGCAAAGGCTGTCGCACATGACCCAGCAGTTTCAGGAAGGCATCACCGGTTTTCAACGTTTCGCGGAAATCATTGAAATGCAACCAGAGATCACAGAAGCGCAGGGGGCGGTGGAGCTGGCGCGCGTGCGCGGAGAGATTGAGTTCAGGGATGTTGCTTTTCGCTATCAGGAAGACCGTGAATATGTGTTCAAGGATCTTTCCTTGAAAGTGCATCCGGGCGAGTATATTGCGCTGGTGGGAACTTCCGGCGTTGGCAAGACCACGCTGTGTTCGCTGATCCCGCGTTTTTACGAGGTCAGCGAGGGGCAGGTACTGATGGATGGGCTGGATGTGCGTGATGTGACCCTGGCGTCGCTGCGCCGTAACGTGGGCGTGGTGCAGCAGGACGTATATCTGTTTGCCGGCAGCGTGCTGGAGAACATTCGTTACGGCAAGCCGGGCGCCAGTATGGAAGAGATCATTGCTGCGGCGCGCAAAGCCAACGCGCATGAATTCATCATGAGCCTGCCGAACGGGTATGCCACTGACATCGGGCAGCGCGGTGTATCGCTGTCTGGCGGGCAAAAGCAGCGCTTGAGCATTGCGCGCGTGTTCCTCAAAGATCCGCCGGTGTTGATCCTTGATGAAGCCACCAGTTCGCTGGATACCGAGAGCGAGCGGGTGGTGCAGGAATCGCTGGAAAGCCTGGCGCAGGGACGTACAGCCATTGTGATTGCACACCGGCTGTCCACCATTCGCAATGCAAAGCGCATTCTGGTGTTAACCGAAAATGGCATTGAAGAGCAGGGCAGCCATGACGAGCTGATCGCGCTGGAGGGTGTGTACGCCAAATTCCACGGATTGCAATTTGAGGTGGGGTGAAATCAAGACCGCCCCATGTCAGGGGCGGTTTTGATTGAATGGTTCAGGTTATTTTACCGGCGCGCTTTGCGGTTCCGGTGGGGACGCTTTCTTTGCGCCAATGTCCTTCATGCCGATGATCAGCCCGGCGCTGACCACCAGCAGCCCGACCGCCAGAAGCAGCGCCGGGGTGAAGGCGCCGTCCGGCGTTTTGAGCGCCTCCATGATGTAGACAAACACCACCGATGCCTGCCCGAACAACTGGATCAAGCCGTTGGATGTGCCTTCCGGCGTGGGACTGGTAATCTCGGCGGCGTACTGCATGCCAATTGGGTTGGTGCTGACCAGGAAGAAGCCAAACAGGAACGCGGATGCAAACAACAACCACGGCGTTGTGGCGTAGGCAAGGCCCACCATCCACGGGATGGAGAGCAGGAAGCCAGCCAGGATGTAGGGCACCCGCCGGCGTTGTTTGTCTGAGAAGGGTGGGATCAGCACCGCGCCGATCACGCCGCCCGCCAGCATCAATGCGCCCAGCGTGCCAGCGTCGGACGGGGTGAACCCGCGCGGGCGGATGATGTTTTCCACCCACGTGGTGACTCCGTTAAAGATGCCGATGCCAATGAACGAGACAAACAGGTACAGCCAGAAGTCCTTGATGCGCAGGGCGTGTTTCAAACCGTCCAGCATCAATGCGCGTACTTCCTGTCCGGCAGGGCAGGGCGGGGTGGCGGGTTTCTCACGCGCCAAAAAGATGAACAGCACCGCCGAGACTGCCGCCGCAATGCCAAAGATCAATTGAACGGTGGGAATGGACATGCTTTCGATCAGCATGGGGGTGAGCACCATGCCCAGTGCGGTGCCCACCAGGTTTGAGAGCGTCACCATACCCACGGCGGTGGCGCGTTCCTCAATGCCGAACCACTGGGCGGGCACTTTGGTCCATGCATTGAGCAGGAAGGGCTGCGCCACGGCGATGCCGATGGTGCTGATCAGCACCATGGTGTAGTTGGCGCCCACCAGCCCGCGCAGGATGCCAAATACGCCCATCAAGGCCGCGCCAATGCCAACGGTTTTGTGAAAGCCGTAGGTATCAATGGCCCATGAGACCGGCAATGAGAGCGGGATGAATGCCATCATGAAGGTCATTGCCAGCAGCCCGATCTTGAGATCGGTGACGCCGTAAAAGCTGGCGGCAATGCCGGTGATGGGGGCGTAGGTGATCCACAGGATCTGAATGGTGAGGTTGATGAACATGAATACAGCCAGCACCACCCAGCGGTAGCCGTACAGGCGGTAACCGGTGGGGTTTGGAGAGGAATTGGTCATGGGTGACACCTCCAGGCAGGAAGAATGGGCTTGCCAATCACAAAATGGCCTCTAGCCGTTAAGTTTGCGGTAGATGCCGCTCATCTGGTGATAGATATTGGTGAAGATCTCAAAACGCTGGTCGTATATGGCGCGGTTGCGCGGCTGGGGTTCGTAGGTGCGTTTAAAGTTGATCAGTTCGGATACCTGTTGATAGCTGATCTCGCCCAGCCCCACCGCACCGATCCATGCCGCGCCACGCGCATTGGCGCAGATCGGTTCAACCGCCTGCCGGATGGGCACATTCATCACGTCGGCGAAGATCTGGCACCACACGTCAGACTGCGCCCCGCCGCCCACCAGATGGATGCAATCCGTTTTGCGCCCCAGGAATTTCTCCACCGGACCCAACACCCAGCGGGTGTTGAAGGCGATGCCTTCCAAAAAGGCGCGGATGATGTCCTCGCGGGAGTTGTACAGCGAGAGGTTGTACAGCCCGGCGCGCAGGGTCTTGTCCTCCACCGGCGCGCGCTCGCCCCAGATCCACGGGGTGTAGATCACGCCGTTGGCTCCGGCGGGCACGCGTTCAGCGATCTGGTCCAGCACTTTGAAAATATCCGGCACGTTGGCTTCCTGCAGCAATTCATCCTTGTTGTAGATCACCCGGTCGCGCAGGAAGGTGAGGTTGCCGCCAGCGGTTGCCTGCAGGGCGGTCATCAGGTAACGCCCGGGCACGGCGCACGGCAGGGACGCCAGCGAAGCGAAGACATCGGTCTTCTTAAAGGGTACGTGGGCGGTCATCCAGGAGGACGTGCCGATGTACAGATGCAGGCGGTAATCCTCAATGGCGCCCGCGCCGATGGCGGCCGCGGTGTTGTCTATGGCTCCGGCCACCACCTGCACGCCGTCCGGCAGGCCGAGCTGTCCAGCCACCTCAGGGCGCAGACGGCCCAGCACAGCCGTGCAAGGCACGATCTCGGGCAGCTTGTCAGCGTCGATCCCGCTATGCCGTACCAGGTCATGGTCGTAATGGATGTTGTCGGGGTCGCGGTTGTCGGTGACCCATGACGTGAGGATGGAATCAAACGTGGCCGCCATGCGCCCGGTCAGGCGCAGGTTGAGGTAGTCCAGCACGTTGAGGAACTTGTGGGTGCGTTCGTAGATTTCAGGGAATTGGTCGCGGATCAAGAGCATGTGAGCGGCAGGGTCCTTGCCGGTGGCGGAAGGCATGCCGCCGGTCTTGTACACCCAGCGCAGGACGGACGCCAGGCTCATGCCGTCCTTGTTGACCAGACCCTTGAATTGCTTTTTCAGGCAGGCCGCGCCACGCATGTCCATCCACAGTACGCAGTTCATCAGCGCGTTGCCATCGCGGTCCACCGGGATGGTTCCTTCGCCCTGGGTGGAGCAGCACACCGCGCGCACGTTGCCGGTTGAAGTGTAACCGCGGGCAAGCAAACGCCTGCCCGCGGTGATAAACGCCTGCCACCATTCCTCCGGCGATTGTTCGACGCCGCCGTCAGGGGTGATGGTCAACTGTACCGGCTCACTTTCCCAGCCGAGCACGCAGCCGTGCACGGTGATCAGGGCGACCTTCATGCCAGAAGTGCCCAGGTCAACAGAAAGAATGACTGGATCGTTTTGGGTATGCATGGGTTGTTGTTTATAACCCTTCCACGCTGGAAAGGACATGGTCAAAGCGGGTAAGGGCATCGTCGATCACCTCGTCGGTGTCTGCCATACTGGTGTACATGCGGCTGCCCGCCAGGGTTACCAGACCGCTTGCCATGTAAGCCGCGCCCATCTCTTCCATCATGTGCTTGCGTGGTTTGAGTTCGCGCGCCAGGCGCAACGGGTTGCGGAAGTCCAGCAGCATGACAGCCGATGTCTCCAAATGGACGATGGAACCCTGATTGTACGCCACAAACGGCAGCCCGTGACGGTCAATGATCTGCTGCAAGCCGCGGGTCAGGCGGTCTCCGGCGCATCCGGCGATCACCGGAGCGTTGGTGCGCTCCATCTCCAGCAGGGCATGGTAACCCGCCACGCACGAGAGCGGGTTGGCTGAGAGCGTGCCGCCGATGTAGGCACGCTCACCCACGCCGCCGATGCCAGCCGCAAAACGCATGATCACATCAGCGCGGCCACCCACACCGCCCGCCATGGGGTAACCGCCGGTGATGCACTTGCCGAACACGGTCAGGTCGGGGCGGACGTTGAAGTAGCCCTGCGCGCCGCCCAGACCCAGGCGGAAGCCAGTGACCACCTCGTCGAAGATCAACAACGCGCCGAACTCATCACAAAGCTCGCGCACCTTCTGATTGAAGTCAACTGGAACCGGACGGGTGCCGCTTTCGGGGCCGAGCGGTTCGACAATCACGGCAGCCGTGCCGCCGGTCAGTCGGTTGAAAATCAACTGGCGGCGCAGCGCACCCAGCGCGTTGGGGAAGAATTCCTGTGTGTTGGACGATGCCCCCGCCGGAATGCCCTTGGCTTCCAGACGGCCCGTGCCGGGTACGTGCAGGCCAAAGACCATCGAGTCTGACCAGCCGTGGTAAGCGCCACCGACTTTGATGATCTTCTTTTTCTTTGTGTAGGTGCGTGCAGCGCGGATGGCGGCCATGACGCCCTCGGTGCCAGACCCCAACATGCGGAACATCTCCACCGCTGGCATCAGCCGGTGGACCAGTTCAGCCAGTTTCAACTCATATTCGTGGAACAAACCGGTGACCGG
>DAOUGC010000064.1:0-25482 GCA_034429695.1 Levilinea sp. | reverse complement strand
GAACGCGGGGATTAAATGGTTCCGTCCGGCAACGGGCGGACTTCATATGAACGGATTTGGTTTTCGCGGTAGGAAAAATGATGCCAGAGCGGCAGCGCGCCGTTCAGCACGGCAGGCAAAAAATGATGAATGTTGGAGACCACCTCAGGGCTGGTCAGCACCCAGTCCAGCGGCTGCCATGCAAGCTGACCCTCATCACAAGGCATGAAATCCGCCGGTTCTGACAGGCTGGCAGTGAATATGTACAGCCCGCCGGGAGGGGTTTCAAAACCATCCCAGGTGAGCACACCAGTAAAACATGCAGCGGGCAGGCTCACACCGGTTTCTTCGCGCACCTCACGCAGACAGGCGGCGGTGGGGTGTTCCCCTGGCTCAATATGCCCGCCCACGCCGTTCCACAACCCCATGTTGGGCGGTTTGAGGCGTTTAAGCATCAACACCTGCCCCGGGGCGGTGAGGAAGCACAGTGTATAGATCAGCGGATGTGGGATGGGCGGCACGGTTTGATTCTACAAAAAATGATCTCACGGAATGAATATGAAGGTATCCATTTTTTAAAATGTATTATCTAACAACACTTCCCTCGTATGGCATTTGATCCCAAGTACGAGCATCAAGAATTCGACCAGATTTCTTTTTATTAGTACCACCCCACTGTTTAAAGAAAAATGGCACATTTGCTTGAATACATTGTTCCCTGATACCACGCACCCATTCCACATCAATCGGACGTGCATGAGGACCAGATTCTCCGCCAACGATAACCCAATCAATACCTGATAAGTTCAATCTATGTAACGGGCCTAGAAGTGGTTCCAAAGAAAGGAATTTAATTGCTGCATTTGTCCTACGCAATAAGTCTATTCTATATAAATAATCTTCATTCTCGACACTTACACCCACCCAAACGTTATTTGGCCAATCAATATAATTATTCAAAACCTGTAATCGTTCTGCACGCTTTGTTAGGACTTGGAATTGATGCCAATTAGCAATCCGCATGACATCAAAAACACGTAAGATGACATCTACCGATACATTTTCATGAAAGAGATCACTCATAGAGTTCACAAATATCATTTGTGGTTTACTCCAAGTCAATGGCTCTTCCAAAACCTCCTCATGGAACTTTAATTGGAAACCGATTTTATACTTTTCGACACCCATTGCCTGTAGTCGCTTCGCCATCCGCTCAGCATAGCAATTCTTACAACCGGGGCTGATCTTTGTACATCCCGTCATAGGATTCCAAGTCGATTCTGTCCACTCGATTTTCGTACTTGCCATAGAAATTACTCCTCTTATGGTCTATATACCCAAACTCATTCTAGCACGCTTGTTTCACTGTCATATTAATCGCAGTTGACCATTTGGAAGTCTTTTTGTTATATCAGCCCAGAATCTATTACCAAGTTTATGTTTACTAACAAACAAAAGGCGATATAAAGGGGCTTCTTTGGAATTTTTAATAAGGGGTTCGGGCAGAGGATCTTCAACCTCATAACCAAACCCTGCCAATTTTTTCTTGTAATGGTCCAACAACGTTCGATGCATAAATTGTTCGTCACCCTTTTGGCAACGCTGATAAATTTCCCTCCAATGAGAATCACCAAAAAAACGATCAATAGACGTTATTGAAGATAGGCTGTTTTGGTGACGTGCCTCACGGGTTATTCCCATCTGAGGATAGTAGATTATCATATCTGTTCTGCACGTAGCAAGCATAGCCACTGTATCCCAATGAAGTTCCAAACCTTCAGGATCAAGAAATGCTAAGTTGAGGCAACAGCCAATTCCGCGACGAAACATATTGTCGTTAGTCTTAATCTTCGTCACTATCGTGTTAACAACTTGATTGGCGTCTCCCTTAATAAACATAACATCATCTCGCATATGATCAGGGCAACGCGCTTGTAGTGCATTTATGTTTTCTATTGATTGATCAACAAAGAAATATTCATCAAATCGTTGTTTCTGTTGAAGGGCTAGCAGAGGAGACCCACAGATGATTCTTCCATCCCGAAGTTTGTTCTTCCCTGGGCCGGAAAACAGATCTATATAATTTATTGCTCTCCAATTTTTACCACGCATAGATACAATGAAACGGGCTAGATAAGCATTGACATAAAACAATTTATCAAAAGCCCATTCTCCGCTGTCACGTAATGGCAATCCATCATCTACTGTTTCGAGAGAAGAGATTGTTGACATATTTCCCCCTTCCGATTAGATCTTTCCAAAAAATAGTAGAGCAGTTGGGATAATTTTTTGCTGAATATTGAAATCTATTGCCATTATCCCCTCAATTTAATATCATGGGATAACAATATTCTCTATTTTATAAGTTGTTTGAACAATCCGGTTTCCAAGAACAAAAATAAGCCATCCCGCAAATATGATCATTGCATTTAAAAATCGCATCAATCGGGATTATTTACTCCATTTTACAGGAATATTTCCCGACATCACAAAAAATGGACAGGATTTTTCACAATAATTCTATTCACTAATTTCCTTGCTGACACGGTCTCAATACATTATAAAAATCTTTATGCTATAGTAATCCTTGAAAATCTTTAGCGATATCTGGACGGTGAGACATGATCACAGTCTTTGGCTCGATCAACATGGATCTGGTGGTGCGCGCTGAACGTTTCGCCCAACCCGGCGAAACCCTGAGCGCCAGCGCCTTTTTTACCGCGCCGGGGGGCAAGGGCGCCAACCAGGCTGTAGCGGCTGCCAGGCTGGGCGCAGCCGTGCGCATGGTCGGCAGGGTGGGCAATGACGTGTTTGGGACTGCACTGATCGCCAGCCTGAAGGAAAACGGCGTGGATGGTTCGTGCGTGGAAAGTCTGCCAGGCCCCAGCGGGGTGGCGCTGATCACCGTGGACGCCGCCGGTCAGAACACCATCCTGGTGGCAGCCGGGGCAAACGCCCGCCTGAGCGAGCAGGACGGGCAGCGCCTGGAACACATGCTGGAAGCCGGGGATATTTTGCTGCTGCAACTGGAAACCCCCATGCCAGGTGTGATCGCCGCGGCGCGCGCCGCGCGCAACAAGGGCGCGCTGGTGATCCTGGACCCCGCCCCCGCCGTGCCCATCCCCGAGGAACTGGTCTGGCTGGTGGACATCATCACCCCCAACCAGAGCGAGGCTGGCGTGTTGCTGGGCGGGATCGTGGAAGACCCGGGACAAACAGCGCAGCGTTTATACAGCATGGGCTTTAAACGGGTGTTGTTAAAACTGGGAGAACAGGGCGCGTTGTGGTATGACGGCGCACGCGAAGTGCGCCTGCCCGCCTTTGCCGTGCAGGCAGTGGACAGCGTGGCTGCCGGCGACACCTTCAACGGCGCTTTTGCCGTGGCAACCGCGGCAGGACGCGGCACCGAGGAAGCCATCCGCTTTGCCTCGGCTGCGGCAGCCATATCGGTCACCCGCCAGGGGGCGCAGCCATCCATGCCGCGCCTGGCAGAGGTGGATGAGTTGCTCAACAGGTGATGCATGTACGACGAAATGCAAAACGAAATTGAACGTTTGACCGCTGAATACTGCGGTGTGCGCGGCGTGAACCATGTGCTGCGCGTGATCCGGCTGGTGGATGAAATCGCCAGGGATCAACCCTATGATCATCAGGTAATCCGCACAGCAGCTTATCTGCATGATTGGGGTGCGTTTCCAGCCTGGAAACAGGACGGCGTTGACCACGCCGTCCGCTCAACCCAGGTGGCGGATGAACTGCTCGACCGGCTGGGTTGCGACCCGCTTTTCAAACAACCCGTGCTGGAGTGCATCGCCACCCACCATACCGCAGGACCAGGACGCAGTTTTGAGGCAACCCTGTTTTCCGACGCCGATATTCTCGATCTGCTCGGGATCGTTGGATTGGTGCGCGAAGTTGGACGCAACCCGGGTGACTTTCAGGCATTCATCAAGCGCTCGCGCGAACGTCTGGCGAAATTGCCGGACCAGTTGTTGCTTGAACGCCCGGTGAGCATGGGAAAAGAACGCGCCGCCCGGTTACAGGCAGCGCTGGATGATTTTGAAGCAGAGACTTTTGGACTTTATTGATCGGTTTCACTTCCGTCCGGATAACTGCACAACAGCGTATCCATATACTCCACGCCGCGAAAATACTGGCACAATGAAATGTTCTTCACCGCGCAGCGGTGGGCAAGCCCATCCGCTTGCGTCCACGGACACGGCTGTTGCTCCCACGCGATCTCGCCTGCCGGCGTGACCAGATCAATATCCATATTGGCGCCCTGTAAGCGCCGGTAATTTTCTTTCATTCCAACATCCTTTCTGAAAGCCTTCCCTGTAGGGTCCAATCAAAATTTTCATCAGCCTGCTGCCATATATCATCAGGAATTAATTTTATTTCCCCCAGCCCCGCTTCCCGCGCAAGGTTCCTGGCATGTGACAGAAAATCCAGCGCCAGGTCCGCGCCCACATACATGGACAGCAGAAATGCCCGTGCCAGCGGGTCGTTTTGATCCAGCATGCCGCTACGGATGAAATCCCGGCGAATGAGCGCAAGGTCATACTGCACACACCGCAGATCCACCTGCCACCCACCAGCGGCCCATTCCAGCAAAGCCCACTGCGCGCCGATCTGACCGTTCAACGGGCAAGCCACCGAACCGGGGTTGATCGCCAGCCTGCCATGCCATTCCAGCGAGTAGGGCTGGTGGGTATGCCCGCACACCAGTACATTCTCTGCCTGCGCAGCGAGGAAATGATGGATGCGTTCCGGGTTTTCCGGGTCCAGACCTTCATATGGATCGTCCGGCGAGCCATGGGCGATCAACAAGGGAGGTGCGTCACCAACCTGTACTGTACGGGTCAACGGCAGGCTGCGCAGAAAAGCAATCAATTCAGGAGTGCTGGTGCGGGCAGCATGGCGCAACAGGGCAAACTGTCTGACTGTATTCCATTCGCCCGGGACCCGCCCGTCCAGGAATTTTAACAAATTTATATCCGAGTTTCCACAGATGCAAATCGCCCCGTTTTCCAACAACAGGCGCGTAGTCTCATGGCTGCCCGGGCCGATGCTCAGATCGCCTGCCACAACCATGGCATCCGGATTAAAGCAGCGCATGTCCGCCAGCACCGCTTGCAATGCTGGCAGATTGCCGTGCACGTCAGCCAGTAAGGCGATCCGTACAGACCCCATTTATTTTCCTCGCAACCATTGCTGTATCTGCCAGTTGGGCTTGCCGCTGCACCAGCTCACATTGCCCAACACCACCACATCCAGGTCGTGCGCGGGGAAGTAAAACACGCGCGCGCTCGCGCCGATCTCCTCACCAGGGTGTCCCCAGCGCAGGACATTGCCCTGGGCATCACACATGATGGTGGGACCCAGCCCGCGCTTTGCAGTGCAACCATCTGGATAATCACCATCTTCATCCACCTGAGGGGTCAGCATTTGCGTGAACATTTCATGGGAGAGCAGTTTTCCGCAGCGCAGCGCTTGTAAAAAGCGCACCAGGTCGCCAGCGGTGGAACACGCCCCACCGTCCGCAGCCGGACCCGCCGTGGTCTGGTAGATGTTCTTGCGCCACGCCACCGGTTGTTCATTTTCGTCCAGGATCGGGTCATACCCCTCCGCCACATCCGCTTCAACGCCGTCCAGATGGAAAAAGCCCGTGCGGGTCATGCCTGCCGGAGCAAACACATTGCGCCGGATGGCTTCAAAGTAATCCAGGCCGGTGAGTTTCTCAATCAACATGCCCTGCAAAATGTAACCCGCCCCGTTGTAACGGAACTTCTCCCCCGGCGAAAAATATGCCTGAGCGTGGGTGAACAGCGGCAGGTAGTCCTCATTTTTACGGAATTTGTAAACCGCGTGCTGGCGGATCAATTCAGCCCAGTCGGCCTCCCAATCGCCGCCCTCATCGAACCAGTCAGCCATGCCGCTGGTCATGGTGAGCAGATGTTTGACCGTGATGCCGGGGTTGATGGCGGTCTCTTCCAAACCCAGCAAGGATACAATGCGATCCTCCAGACTGAGCCGGCCCTGTTCCACCAGTTGCAGGGTGGCTGTGGCGGTAAACAGCTTGCTGGCGGACGCCAGCCTGAAACGCGTATCCATGTGATTTGGCACGCCAAATCCACGGTGCGCCATGCCGTAGGCCTGGCTGAAAAGCACCTGATCGCCGCGCTGCACCAGCGCGACGCCGGCAAAATGCTCTTTTTGGACAGCTTCCTCAAAAATGCGGGCAATTTTGGTCGTGTCCATATTCATTATCTCCGAGTAATTACTTGTGAAAACCGGAATCCGGTTGAATGTGTGAATAATACTCCTGAAAGCGCTGATGATACTGGCGATACTGGTCCACCTGCCCTGGATCGGGGCGGTAGACCTGGTCAAATGCGCGCGTGCTCAGACGTTTGACCGCTGCGCCGTCCCTGCCAAAGGCGCGCAGCGCCATCAACGCCGCCCCCACCGCCGATGCATCCCCGTCCTCATGCGCGCCCAGTTCCACGCCCAGCACATCCGCCAGGATCTGGCACCACACCGGCGAGCGGGTGACCCCGCCGGTCAGATGGATGGGCGCGCCCACCTGCGCCTGAGCCGTGATCGCCTGCCAGACATCCGCCAGGCAAAAAGCAACGCCTTCCAGCGTCGCCCGCGCCAGTTCGGGGCGGCCGTGTTCCAGCCGCAGCCCGTGAAAGACACCCGTGGCCAGTGGATTCCAATGCGGGGCGCGCTCACCGGTGAGATACGGCAGGAAGAACAACCCCCTGGCGGCTGCCTGTGCTCCGGCAGCTTCAGCCATCAGACGATCAAAACCGGCCTGCTCAGAAAGATCGCCGTACATGGTCTGGCGCGTCCACTGCACCGCCAGACCGCCGTTGTTGATCGCCCCACCCGCATACCAGTGACCCTCACGCAGCAGGTAACACCACGTTCTCGAAAGCGGGTCAATCAATGGCTGATCCAGCACCAGGCGCAGCGCCCCGCTGGTTCCAATTGTGACAACACATGCCCCCGGTGAGACCGTGCCGCTGCCCAGGTTGGCCAGACCGCCGTCTGCACCGCCCGGAATGACCGGTAAATCCACCGGCAAACCCATTTGCGCTGCAGCCGACGGCAGCAGACCACCCACCAGTGCATCGGGCGCCACCAGCCCCGGCAGGCGTTCAGGCGTGATCCCGGCCAAATGCAAGGCTTCTTCATCCCAGGTTTGGGTGTGAATATCCAGCAGGCCGGTGGTGGATGCCAATCCAATATCGGTGACCCACTCACCGCACAGCCGCTGAACCACCCAGTCCTTGAGTGAGACAAAGCGCGCAGCCCGCTCCCACAGGTGGGGACGCTCGGCTGCAAACCAGCGCAGGCGCGCCGGGTGATAGTTGCTGGCAGGCGGGCAGCCGGTGCGCGCGTACAGCGCCTGTGCGTCGGGCAGGGCACGCAATTCCTGCGCCTGTGCGGCGGCGCGCATATCCGCCCAGGTGGGGGACTTCGCCAGGGGTTCACCCTGGCCATCCACCGCCAGCAGGCTGTGCATGGCTCCGCTGAAGGCAATGCCGGTCACATCCGCCAGGCTGATCTGTTCAGACAACCCCCGCAGCGCCGTGACAACCGCCACCCACACGCTTTTGGGGTCCAGCTCCACATATCCGGGTTGCGGAGTAAGCAGGGTGTATGCGCTGGATGCCGTTGCCATGACATCGCCATTAGCGTCCACCGCCAGCGCCTTGCAGGATGACGTACCCAGATCCAGCCCGATCACCAGCATGCGTTAAGCCGCTCCCTGCGCAGGAATAATGCGCACCGTCATGATTTGATAAGGACGGATATTCAAATGGATCTGGTTTCCATCCACCGCCAGCAGGTTGCGATCCTGCTCAATCAACGATGAATCCCATGCCTGAGCGATGGGGAAGGCAGTGGTCAACGTAAAGGGACCGCGCTTGCGCTGGCACTCGTACAAGCGCACGATGATGCCGCGCCCATCCTCTGCACCCTTGATCGTCTCGATGACGACATTGCTCCGGTCGGCCTGCACCAAGGACGGCAGGCTGACGTTGCCGGGCAGCACGATCACCGGGTCGTTGAAGGCATAGGCCTGTGCCACGGTGCGCTCATCCCAGCCGCCGGTGTGCGGCAGGATGGCGTAGGAGAACTCGTGCTCACCCAGGTCAGCAGCGGGGTCTGGCATGGTCGGCGAACGCAGCAGTGAAAGGCGCATCACCACGCTGCCGTCAGGCGCATTGCGTATGTCGTGCCCGTACTTGCAATCATTGAACAGGGAGACGCCGTAGTCGCCTTCGGATGCGTCCACCCATTTATGGCCCACCACCTCAAAGCGCGCCCAGTCCCAACTGGTGTTGGCGTGGGTGTTGCGTTCCACGTTGCCCCACTGGATCTCATACGTGGCGCGCGTGGTGAGCACATTCACCGGGAAAGCCACCTTGAGCAGCACGTGCCGCTCCATCCAGTTGATGCGGGTGGAGAAATCCACCCGGGGGCTGTTGTATGCCAGTGAAATGCGCTGGGTGTACACGCTGTTGAGAATGCGCCGCTGGATCTCGATGGTTGCCCGCAATGGTCCGTGTTCCACCACGCGGATGCTCTCTGCAGGTTCAGCCAGCCAGCGTTTGTCTTCGAAGTAAATGTCAATATCCCACGCGTCAAAGTTCATCGGGCGGTCTTCAAACGCCTGGAACTGATTGGCAAGCCCACCTTCCGGAAGCACTTCGCGCTGGGCAGCCTTGTCAAAGATGCTAATGATGTCGCCATCTGCGTTGAATTCCACGCGTACAAAATCATTTTCCAGAAGCTGCTGCGATACCACCAACCGGCGCCCACCCTGCAGCGCCTCGCCAGACGGAGTGAAGGAATACGGGGGCAGCTCGCCGCTGTCCACCAGCAGGCCGCCTTCAACCGCCTGGCCCTGCAGCTTGCCCTCCGGCAGCATGTCGGATGGGATCATCACCACCTCACGACGCGCAAACGGTGCAGGGTTCACCAGCGTGATCCCCTGTGTGTCACCCGCCAGTTCCTGCCAGGCCCCATCCAGCACCTCGTGCGCGCCCTGTTGCACGCCAGCGTGATGTTGCAATGCTTCCTCGTAAACCGGACCAATGCTGGAACCAGGCAATATGTCGTGGAATTGATTGGTCGCCACCACTTTCCACAATTCGCGCAGCGTTCCGGTCGGGTAGTCATACCCGCGCAGACTGGCGGCTGCCGCCAAAAACTCAGCGTCGTGCAGCGCAAACTCACTCTTGCGATTGGCGCGTTTGGTGCGCGCCTGGGTGGTGTAGGTTCCGCGATGATACTCAAGGTAAAGCTCGCCGTTCCAAACCGGCAGCCGGTCACCCTGTTCCTCCTCCAAGCGGCGGTAGAACTCGCCCGCTTTGCCGTAACGCAGGCGGGGTGTGGCAGGGAAATTCCCCAGCAGAGCCACATTCTCGATCATTTCGCGCGTCGGACCGCCGCCGCCGTCTCCATACCCGTAGGACATCAACAGCGGGGGAACCTCACCCGGTCTTCCGGCGTCCTTCTGCTGAAAGTTGGTCCAGGTGTTCATGGTCTGTTCGGGTGACGCCATGGCATTGTAGGTGCTGGCAAACTCAGAGCCGTCGTTGGTGGTGGAGAAATGCGTCAACACGCGCGTACCATCCAGACCCTGCCACCAGAACGAATCAAACGGCAGGCGGTTGTACTGCGACCAGCCGATCTTGATCGTGAAGAAATATTTGAGTCCGGCTTCGGTGATGAGCTGCGGCAGGTTCCAGTTGTAGCCAAATACATCCGGCAGCCACAACACCGGGGATGCAGCGTTTTCACCAAAATACTCCTTGAAAAACCCTTCCCCAAGCAGGAACTGACGCGCCAGCGCTTCTGCACCGGTCAGGTTGCAGTCGGCTTCCACCCACATCCCGCCAATCGGCTCCCAGCGGCCCTCGGCAATGCGCGCCTGAATGGCTTCAAACACCTGCGGATGGTCCTGACGGATGAAATCGTACAACGCCGGTTGGGACTGGGTGAACAGATAATCCGGATACTGCTCCATCAAGCGCAGTACGGTATGGAAGGTGCGCGCCGTCTTGTGATGGGTCATGCCAAGCGTCCACAACCAGGCCACGTCAATATGGGCGTGACCCACAGCGGTTACATCCACCGGCATGGGCGGGCCGCTGCGTTCAATGCCAGCCTGCAACACCCGGTCGGCTGTGCCAACACTGGCATAAAAACGGTCGCCCAGCGGCTCACGCGTGTCCAGCACCTGATACGCCTCATCCAGCGCGGTCAACAACCCGCCACGCGCCGGGTTTTCCACCGGCAGGGAGCGCACCACGCCCAGCGCCACCCGCGAACGGGCCACAAACTGGCGTGTGGGAGCGTGCACTTCCACCAGTTGACACAGGCGCATCATGGGCCGGCGCAACACGTCGCCCTCCAATAAACCAATCCAGCCGTGCAACGCCAGGCTGTGCTGTTTGCCGTCGTGCAGGGCGGGCGGCAGCAGAACTTCATTATGATGGCGATCAACCGTGGCATACGGCTGCCCATCAATGTACAGCAATGACTCGGGATGGCTGAAATCCCCCGAGTCACCGATGGGCAGATACAGGAAGGTGGCAGCCGGGTCCCAGCCGTCGGGGATGGTGAAGACCGTGCGCAGCACAAAATTACCCATCCACTCGCCCCAGTACGTACCGGGATACAGCACGGTCCACGCGGAGTCATCAAAATCAGGGGCAACATCGGGGGGCAGCTCGTGACTGCTCATGAATTTATAGCGGAATGGTTGCAGTTGCTCGCTGCGTCCGTACACCAGCGGCTCGATCAGCTTCAACCGGCTTTCCAGCTTTTGCAGCGTATAGTGTATTTTATGAAACATGAGTCCAATCCTCCCGGCAGGTGAAGGCTGCACCCGCCAAGCAAGCATGTAATGGTTTCACACCGGCGGTCACTTCTGCCACAGGCTGTGCAACAGCTTGATCTGTTCCATCAACTGGAAGGTCTCGCCGCCCTCGTGTTGATTGAACTGGTATACGCGGATGTCGCGCTTCCCGGCGTAATGGTTGTAGGCGGCGAATACGGTGGAAGGCGGGCAAATATCGTCCATAAGACCCACCGAAAACAAAGCCTGTGCCCTGGCGCGCGCCGCAAAGTTGACCCCATCGAAGTAGGACAGGGTTTTAAACACGGTCTCCACCTGATCGCGGTGAATTTTGAGATAATGCGCGATCTCACCATACGGAAAACCATCCGTGATGGTGACAGCGCGGCGGTAATGGCACAGGAAGGGCACATCCGTCAGGCAGGCGTCCAGATCAGGGACCAGCCCGGCGGTGATCAACGACAGCGCTCCACCCTGGCTGCCGCCGCGCACAGCGATATGCTTTGCGTCCACCGCGGGATGGCTGCGGGCGGCTTCCACTGCGCGCACCGCATCGCTGATCAGACGGCGGTAGTAGTAAGTGTGCGGGTCCAGCACACCCTGGGTCATGAAACCGGGGTAATGCGGGCTGGAGCCGGCTGCGTCGTTGTCGGGGGTGTCGCCTGTGCGCCAACTACTGCCCTGCCCGCGGCAGTCCATAATCAAATGCGCGTAACCGGCTGAAGCCATGTGCAGCCAGTCCAGCGGAAAGCCACGCCCGCCGCCGTAACCGATGTATTCCACCACGCACGGCAGCTTTTCGCGCACTCCGGCAGGCAGCATCAACCAGCCCTTGATCGGCTGCCCGCCCCAACCATTGAAGGTCACGTCGAAGGCATCGATCAAACGCAGGCCGCACTCAACACGCTCAAAACGGGCATCCAGCGCAAATGACCGCGTATCAGCCAGGGTCTTGTCCCAGAAGGCGTCAAAATCGGCGGGTTCTTCGCGCGGTGGGCAATATTGCCTGAGTTCTTCAAGGGGCAGGTCAAAGAAAGCCATGTTGGATCCTTTCGGGGGAACGCATTTGGGAGATGATTTAGAAACCAATGCCTTTGATCAACAACCCGACTGCCAGACCAGCAAGCACAAGCCAGATCGAATTGATTTTATATCGAAACAGCACAAAAGCGGCTGCCGCCGCCAGTACAATTGTAACCGGGTCCACCAGCGCATCCACCCCGATCTGGGCAGTGACACCGGTCATTAACCCCAGCGAAGCAGCGTTGACACCATCCAACAGCGCACCAAACCATGGCGATGCGCGCAGCCGCGGGATGAAGGGATTGCTGATCAGCACAAACAGAAAACCCGGCAGAAAGATCCCCAGCGTTGAGAGCACCGCCCCCGGAACCCCACCGAGCATATATCCGATGAACGTAGCCGACGTAAACAACGGTCCCGGCGTTACCTGCCCCACGGCAATGGCATCCAGCAGTTGCTGGCGGGTCAACCAGCCCAGCCGTTCCACAAAATCGCCGTTGAGGAAGGCCAGCAGCACATAGCCGCTGCCGTACAGCACCGAGCCGATCTTGAGAAAGATCAAAAACAGGCTTAGCAGGCGGTCTCCGGCTTCGCTCATCATGCGGGAGACCCATGCGGGGTTCAAAAGGCCAGCCGGGGCTGCCATGAAGACGGCCGGAGGCAAACTGCGCAAACGCCGCAGGTTGCGCGCCAGCATCACCACCAGACCAATGGCAAACAACAACCCCAGTTCATTGAAGCGCAGCAGGTACAACACCAGCGCGGTGATCGCAGCAACCCACATCAGCCACCCTTTGAGCACCTTGCTGCCCAGGGTATAAAGCGCCTGGGCAATCACCGCAATGATCACCGGTTTGACGCCGTACAGCACCCAGCCGGTTTGCGGCAGGCTGCCAAACTTCACATACAGTGCAGCCATGCCAAGCACAATCAACATGGCAGGCAGGATGAAGCATACCCCGCCCACCACCAGCCCGGCTTTGCCTGCCCTCCGGTAACCCAGGTGAATGGTCATCTCGGTTGAATTGGGTCCGGGGATCAGGTTGGTGGCCCCCAGCATGTCCATAAATTCAGCGTCGGTCAGCCAGCGGCGGTGCGTCACCACTTCATTGTGCATCATGGCAATGTGGGCGGCAGGCCCGCCAAACCCCAGCAGCCCCAACCGCAGGAACACCCAGGCCACCTCTGCCAGACGCGGGGGTTGTTGGGTAAGAGTGGAAGAAGAATGATCTTTCATGACAGGCATACGGGCGGACCTTCCCCCTTGGGCTTATTATAGTGGTTTGTCACCGCTTCGGGATAATCTCACCCGGGTTGCTTTCGTTTTACTCCCACATTCTTCACTATATATTACCAATATCATTGACAATATCATATTAACTTGTTATCATCATCCCATATTTAGACGCATCTAAATTTTATTTTTTACGAGGTTGAAAATTATGGGTGGAAAAATAAGAAAAACCCCAATGGCACTCCCCCTGCTGCTGATCGCGGCAGCCTGGCTGCTCAGCGCATGCGGCAGTGTGGCAATGGCAGACAGCCTGCCGGATGCCGATCAAATGACCATTAACGTCGTTGCCACAACCGGTATGGTCGGTGACGTGGTAAAAAACGTCGGCGGCGAATATGTCAGTGTGACCGTGCTGATGGGTCCCGGCGTGGATCCACATCTCTACAAGACATCGGCCGGTGACGTGTCACGGCTGCAAAAAGCCGACATCATCTTTTATTCAGGCCTGCATCTGGAAGCAGCCATGGGTGTGGTGCTGGAACGCATGGGGACGCTCAAGACCACCGTTGCCATCACCGACAGCCTTGATCGCGATGCGCTCATTGCCCCGCCCAATTACAGCAGCGCATACGATCCACACGTGTGGTTCGACGTTTCATTGTGGGCGGGTACGGTTGACACCGTGCGCGAGGCGCTCAGCAGGATCGACCCGGCACACGCCGATCAATATGCGGCCAATGCCGCCGCTTACCAGGCTGAACTGTTGCAACTGCACGAAGAAATTTTGACACAGGTACAGCAATTACCCCCCGACCGGCGCGTGCTGGTCACAGCTCACGATGCATTCTCCTACTTTGGACGAGCCTACGGCTTTGAGGTGGTGGGCCTGCAAGGGCTGAGCACTGCAACGGAAGCCGGCGCTGCCAACGTGCGCGACCTGGCGGAGATGATCACAGAACGGCGCATCCCGGCGGTATTTATCGAATCCTCCGTCCCGCGCCGCAACATTGAGGCCGTGCAAGCCGCAGTGGAATCGCGCGGCTTTAACGTCCAGATCGGCGGGCAGCTTTACTCGGACGCCATGGGCGATCCCGGCACTCCCGAAGGAACCTACACCGGCATGGTGCGCGCCAACGTCAGTACCATTCTGAACGCCCTGGCAGCGGAAGCCAAAACCCGCAATTAAGGAAATAAACATGAATATGCAACACGAATTCGCCATACAAATCCGCGACCTGACGGTCGCCTATCAGCAACAACCCGTCCTGTGGGATGTTGATCTGGATGTTCCATCCGGCAAATTGATGGCCATTGTGGGGCCAAACGGAGCAGGAAAAAGCACCCTGCTCAAAGCCATCCTGGGGCTGGTCAAACCGGCTGCCGGGCAGGTGCTGGTGGAAGGCAAACCCTACGGGCAGCAGCGCCGCCTGGTGGGTTACGTACCCCAGCGCGGCAGCGTGGACTGGGACTTTCCCACCACCGTGCAGGACGTGGTCATGATGGGTTGTTATGCAAAGCTGGGCTGGCTGCGTCGGCCTGGCCCACGTGAAGCTGAAGCAGCCCACGCTGCACTTGACAAGGTGGGCATGCAGGCCTTTGCCAGCCGCCAGATCAGCCAGTTGTCTGGTGGTCAGCAGCAGCGCGTCTTTTTGGCACGCGCGTTGGTACAGGACGCCAGCATATACCTGATGGATGAGCCTTTTCAGGGGGTGGATGCCGTGACCGAACGCGCCATCGTCACCCTGCTGCAGGAATTGAGCGCTGCAGGCAAGACGGTGGTGGTGGTGCATCACGACCTGCAAACCGTGACTGAATACTTCGACTGGGTGACACTGTTGAATGTGCGCCGCATTGCCAGTGGTCCGGTGGAACAGGCTTTTACCACCGAGAACCTGCGCCGCGCGTACGGCGGCAACCTGGCGTTGCTGCCGGCGGTCAATGGGTCACACCCGGTGGAAGCCGGACATGCAGTGGAGGTTCCATGAACATCCTGCAATTGCTAAGTGACCTGTTCACTGATTACACCCTGCGCACCGTGGCGCTCGGCGCGGCTGTGCTCGGCATGGTCAGCGGAGCGTTGGGCGCACATGCCGTGCTGCGCCGCCAGAGCCTGCTGGGAGACGCCATTTCACACGCCGCCCTGCCGGGTGTGGTGCTGGCATTTCTGATCACCCGCAGCAAAGCGCCGCTGGCGTTGTTGCTCGGCGCGGCGCTCACCGGCTGGCTGGCGACGCTGCTGATGATGGCCGTTGTGCGCCGCTCGCGAATCAAGGAGGACACCGCACTGGGCATCTCGCTATCAGTATTCTTTGGGCTGGGGCTGGTGTTGCTGACCTTCACCCAGCGTCTGCCCGACTCACGCCAGGCTGGGCTGGATCACTTCCTGTTCGGGCAGGCAGCCGCCCTGCTGCAGTCCGATGTGGTGGTCATGGCAGCCCTCGGCGGGGTGGCGCTGGCTCTGCTTGCGGTATTCTGGAAGGAATTCAAGTTGATCACCTTTGACCGCGAGTACGCCGCCAGCCTTGGCCTGCCGGTCTCCCTGCTGGACCTGTTGCTCACCAGCCTGCTGGTGATCGCCATTGTGATCGGTCTGCAGGCGGTGGGGGTGGTGCTGATGAGCGCCATGGTGGTTGCCCCGGCAGCCGCCGCCCGCCAGTGGACCAACCGGCTGGGGGTGATGGTGCTGCTGGCCGGCGGGTTGGGTGCACTGGCAGGTGTGGGCGGCACGCTGGTTTCCAGCCTGGCGCCGGGCCTGTCCACCGGCCCCACCATTGTACTCAGCGCCACGCTGATTGTGGTCGCTTCTCTTCTGTTAGCACCGCAACGGGGCCTGATGCGCCGCTGGCTGGATGAAACCCGCAATCACCGACGCCTGCGTGTTGACGCCATGCTGGCAGACCTGTACGAGCTGGCACTGGAACACCATGACCCCGCCCATGCTCACGCGCTGTCTGCGCTGCAGGTGATGCACCCCGGCAGCGGCGCACGAGCCACGCTGCAGGTCATGGCTGAACGCGGTTGGGCGGAAAGCACTCCCGACGGTCAGTGGCGGCTGACAGAGGCTGGAACCCATGAGGCACAGTCACGGGCTGAAATCGGAATTGCATCCACAAAGGAGGGTCAGCATGGACATCATCAGTCTTGAGATCCTGCTGGTGGCCATTGTCACCGCGGTGGCGTGCGCCCTGCCGGGCGTATTTCTGGTGCTGCGCCGTCAGGCCATGCTGTCAGACGCCATCAGCCATACCGTGCTGCTCGGCATTGTGCTGGCATTCTTCCTGGTGCGCGACCTCAGTTCGCCGGTGCTAATCCTTGGCGCTGCCGCAGTGGGCGTGCTTACCGTGATGCTGGTGGGGCTGCTGGAACGCACCCAACTGGTGCGCTCCGATGCAGCCATTGGTCTGGTTTTTCCAGCCCTGTTCAGCCTGGCAGTGATCCTGATCACGCTCTACGCCGGAGACGTGCACCTCGACACCGACATGGTGTTGCTGGGCGAGATCGCCCTGACCCCGTTTGACCGGCTGTCCATTGCCGGGCTGGATCTCGGTCCGCGCGGCTTTTACGTAATGGCGGGCATCCTGGCGATCAACCTGGTGGTGATCCTGTTGTTTTACAAGGAGCTGAAAATCGCCACCTTTGACGCTGCCCTGGCGGCTGCGCTGGGTTTTTTGCCGGCGGTGTTGCATTACGGGTTGATGTCACTGGTGTCGGTGACGGTGGTGAGCGCGTTCGACATCGTTGGGTCGGTGCTGGTGGTGGCGTTGATGGTGGCTCCGCCCGCCACGGCTTACCTGCTCACCGACCGCCTGCCGCGCATGTTGTTGATCAGCGCCGGTGCAGGCGCGCTCAGCGCAGTCATCGGTTACTGGGTGGCCTTTGCGCTGGATGCTTCCATATCAGGAGCAATGGCAGGAGCCGCCGGTTTGTTGTTTGCCCTGGCGTTCCTGTTCAGCCCGCAACGCGGTCTGGTGGTGCAATGGCGGCGGCGCAGACACCAGAAGATTGAGTTTGCGGTCACGCTGCTGGCCTCGCACCTGGCAAATCATGAACACGAGCACGACGCTGCGTTGGAAAGCTCGCTGGATCACCTGCATGAGCACCTCAACTGGGATGCTGAGTTCGCCAGCCGCGTCCTGCAGGTTGCCACATCAGAAGGCACAGTGCAGCAGGAAGGCCAACGATTGTCACTAACGGATGCCGGGCGGCAACGGGCGCAGAGCGTTGGGTAAGGAGGGAGCATGAGCACTGAACGGCTGTCAGAATCGGTGGAGGACTATCTCAAAGCCATCTATAACCAGACCCAGGACGGGGGCAGCACCAGCACCAACCGGCTCGCCAGTGAACTATCGGTGTCAGCGGCGTCGGTAACCAGCATGTTGAAACGCCTGTCCGAGCTGGAACCAGCGCCGATAGACTATACGAAGCACCACGGCGTGCGCCTCACTTCGGTGGGGCGCACCCAGGCGCTGCGCACCATCCGCCAGCACCGCCTGCTGGAACTATTCCTGGTGCGCGTGCTCGGTTATTCATGGGATCAAGTGCATGCTGAGGCAGAACGGCTGGAGCATGTCATTTCACCCCTGTTCGTTGAACGCATGGCTGCCGTGTTGGGTGAACCCGCCTTTGACCCCCACGGAGACCCCATTCCCACCCGTGACCTGACCCTGCCGCCCAGTGACGCCAGACCCTTGCAAGACCTTGGTGAAGGCGAAGTTGGTGTGGTGTGCCGGGTGTTATCCAGCGATTCCGGGCTGTTACAGTATCTGTCCAAACTGGGTGTTCAGCCAGGTGTGCGCATCAGTTTGAAAGCAAAGAATATCCACGATGGAACCATGCAGGTAGGGGTGGGCAGTCAGGAACAAATTCTAACCGTGGGTAAGGAAATTGGTGACAAAATCCTAATCGAAAAATAATAATTAGATTAGAATTACATAATAAATCAATATTATCATGTATACTTCCGGCCGCGGGTGGAAAACCCGCGACCGGTTGCACAAAATTGATAGAACAAATTTCCAATTTCCCTATTGACTCCATAGAATATACGTTCTATAATAGTGCAAAACAACAACCTTCATCCGTTTTCACCATGTGTGAAAGGAGAATCCTGTGGAACTGTCTGACACCCATAACTCCCGCTCTTCCGCGCTTGGCTTCCTCAAAAAAGCCAACCTGAACTCCGGCATGGTGTTTGTCTTGATCATCCTGAGCGCCCTGATCGCGTTTGAAATGTTCAATTACAGCACCACCGATTACGCCCTGCGCGATCTGCTGGGCGATCTCAAATTCGCCGGTATTCGCTGGGCCACCATTCTTGCGGTTGCCTTCTGCGGTATTGACTTCGCCGGTATCGCCCGCCTGTTCACCCCTGAACAGGGCAGCGAGGAACCCAAGGAAGTCTGGTATCTGTTTGGCGCGTGGTTGCTGGCAGCCACAATGAACGCCATCCTCACCTGGTGGGGCGTCTCCATGGCCATCGTCACGCACTCGGTTCAGAGCACTGCCGTGATGGACGCCGGGACCCTGACCCGCGTGGTTCCGGTCTTCGTCGCCGTGATGGTGTGGGTCATCCGCATCCTGATCATCGGCTCGCTTTCACTGGCTGGCGACCGCCTGCTGTGGGGCAAAAAGACCCGCCGCCCGGCCGCCGTCAACAACCGCAATACGGGGTACAGCAACGTGAATCGCGGCGTCAACACCCCCGTCACCGCTGCCCCCAGCCCGCGCCCATCAGTACAGCGCAGCATGGGTTCACACAACACCAACACCTATACCCGCCCTGAACCGCGCACCAGTGAGCCAAGCCGCCCCGAGCCTTCCTCCCACCCGGTCAACAGCGCACCGGCTCCCCGCCCTCCCGCTGAAGACCCCAGCCGTCGCCGCCTCTAACCGCTGGCTCACAATCTCTTACTGCATTACCGATATGCGAATAAAACAGTCCCGGGAAAATCCGGGACTGTTTGTTCCATCTCGAGCTTGAAATACTGATGTTATCAACCTGCCTTCGGCACAAAATCCGGGGGTTAATCACTCTTCCAATGCCGGTGCGGTCTCATGGGTCTGCAACAACGGCAGCCATACAGTGAAGATCGTGCCGTTGCCCTCCTGCGATTGTACGTCAATCAATCCTTCATGAGCACGCACGATCCAGTAGGCAATAGAAAGCCCCAGCCCAAACCCGCTGCCCTTGCTGCGTTTGCGCGACTTTTCACCGCGGTAAAAACGTTCAAAAATATGCGGCAGATCCTCAGCGGCAATGCCAGGTCCGTTATCCGCCACGATCACCTGCGCCTGATCGCCCACCTTGCGCATCAGGATGGTCACAATCCCGCCGTTGTGGGAGTACTGCACGGCATTGCTTACCAGGTTGATGAACACCTGCTTCAACCGGTCGCGGTCGCCCAGCACCAGAATCTGATCGATCTCCGCCAGTTTGACCGACACGCCCTCCCCGCCCAGCAAGCGCATCTGTTGAAAGACCTCAAGGATGACCGTATCCAGCTCCACCGGCGCTATCTCCAGCGGCAGGTTTCCACTCTCCACCTGTACCAGCAACAACAGATCGCCCACCAGCCGCGTCAGGCGGTTGGCTTCGGCTTCAATACTGGCAAGCGATTCCTCATCGGCCTCCTTCATGCGCCGTATCAGGCTGACATTGCCCTTGATCACCGTCAACGGTGTGCGCAGGTCGTGCGAGACATCCGCCAGAAAACGGCGCTGGGTGGCAAACACCTGTTCCAGTTGTTCAAGGGTATGGTTGAAAGCCCGGATCAACTGCCCCACCTCGTCGGTCGCGGCGCCGGTTAACGGGATTCGCCGTTGCAGGTCGGCGGCGCGGGTGATCTGGGTTGCCACCTGCGTCACGGTTGCCAGCGGTGAGAGCGCCCTGCCGGTCAACAGCCAGGCAGCCATGCCCGATATCCCCATGGAAAGCAGTAGAAGCAACAATAAAACCGATGCCAGGGTGCGCTGGATCAACTCGATCAGCGATAGGTTAACCCCCACCTGCAACACTCCCACCGGCCCACGCTCGGTACGCAACGGAATGCTGAGCACCCGCATGCTGGTTCCCGAGGTTGGAGAAGAACGAAACATTGGCTCGCCAGACCAGCGGCCAACTTCATCCAGAGGGTCCTGGGCAGTGGTGGGAATGGCAATCTGCAAGCGGCGGTCGTTGCCCCAGATCTGCACCACCAGATCTCCGGTCATTTGAAAATCTGTCAGGGAACGTGTGTCAAACTGATTGAATGAGTTTACACGCAGGCGGTTGATCAACTGATCCGCCGCGCTGACCAGGCTGGAATCCACCTGATCCAGCAGCACCAGACTGACCATGCCGTACACCAGCGTCCCAAATATCAACAACACGCCGCCCGCCAGGGTGGTGTAGAGCAGGGTCAGGCGCAGGCGCAGTGACATGGAGGGAGCCTAGGGGTTCTCCCTCATAACGTAACCCACCCCGCGCACGGTGTGGATCAGGCGTGTGTCCACATCAGTCTCCAGCTTCTGGCGCAGGTAGCGAATGTACACATCCAGCACATTGGATTCACCGCCGAAATCATAGCCCCACACACGGTCAAAGATCATCTCACGCGTCAACACCTGGCGTGGGTGGCGCATGAACAGCTCAAGCAGGTCATATTCCTTGGCAGTGAGCGAAATGACGCGGTTCTTGCGCGTCGCCTGCCGGGTGGCGGTATCCAGGGTGAGATCGGCAAAGGTCAACACCGGCGAGCGCTCCTGTTGGGTGCGGCGCAGCAGGGCGCGCACACGGGCGAGCAGCTCATCCAGCTCAAATGGTTTCACCATGTAATCGTCAGCGCCGGCGTCCAACCCCTGTACGCGGTCCTGCAGGGTGTCCTTGGCGGTCAATATCAGGATCGGCAAATTGCCCGTGCTGCGCAGCCGTTCAGCCACTTCCAGGCCATCCATCCCGGGCAACATCCAATCCAGGATCACCAGATCCGGATTGTTGTTGCGCGCAAGCGAAAGGCCGGTTTCACCGTCAAATGCCGCGTCCACCTGATAACCGTCATATGCCAGACCGCGCCGCAGCACTTTGACAATGGCTTCGTCATCCTCGATGATCAGAATTCGTTCGTTCATGCACCCTCCGTTGAGGTAACTCTCCACCCTGGTACATCTTGAGCCAGGAACGCCGTTCCCGGCAGGATTTTTAATGTTTTAATATTGTACCAACACTTCCAAATTTCGGTCAACTTATGGACTATAATGGCTTTTATGATGACGTCTGCACCGCAGCAAACACTCAAGCGGCCAGGATGGGTGGATACGCCGCAATCACTGGAAAACATGGTGCGCGATTTGCTGCGATATCCCCGTCTGGCTGTGGATACGGAGTCCAACAGCCTGTACGTATACCGCGAGCAGGTCTGCCTGATCCAGTTTTCCACCGGCGAAGCCGATTACCTGGTGGATACCCTGCGCCTGCGCGATCTTTCGGCGCTGGCGCCCATCTTTGCCGACGGGAAGATCGAGAAGATCTTCCATGCTGCCGAATATGATGTCATCTGCCTGAGACGCGATTTTGGTTTTCAATTCACCAACCTGTTTGATACCATGCTGGCAAGCCGCATCCTGGGCCGCGAAGCGGTTGGCCTGGCCGCCATGCTCGAGGAAGCCTTTGGCATTGAACTGGACAAGCACTACCAGCGCGCAAACTGGGGCATGCGCCCCCTGCCGCCCGAGTTGCTATCCTACGCCCGCCTGGACACGCATTATCTGATTGACCTGCGCGACAGATTATATGAAGAGTTACTGGAACGTGGGCGGCTTGACCTGGCACTGGAGGACTTTCGCCGTATGACCCTGGCAAGCGCCGCGCCGGAAAACGGCAACGGCAGGGTGGAGGGTCGCATCGGCGCCGATTGTTATAAATTGAGCGGCGCGCGCGACCTGACCCCTGTGCAACTGGCGGTGCTGCAATCCCTTTGTGATTATCGCGAGAAACAGGCTCAACGTGTCAATCTGCCTGTTTTCAAGGTCATGGGGCACGACATGTTGGTCAGCCTGGCTGCCAGCCTCCCCACCACCCGTGATGAGTTGTTCGAGGTCAAGGGTGTTTCCCGCCGGCTGCTGGAACGCCACGCAGAAGGGCTGCTCGAAGCCATTGGAAGTGGCCTGCGGGTGGAAGGTGGCTTGCGCCCGCCGCCGCACCCCGCCCGCCCAAGTGAACAATATCTGGCCCGCGCGGATGCCCTGCGCACGTGGCGTAAAGAAACCGGCGCCCGGTTGGGAGTACCATCCGATGTGATCCTGCCCAAGGATATTGTTGAACGCCTTTCCCAGGCCCGGCCTGCCAACCTCAACGATCTGCGCCAGGCGATGTTTGATGTTCCCTGGCGTTTTGAACAATTTGGCCCCCAGATACTGGATCTCATACAAGAGGGAAAATGATTATCCATTTCAACGGCGCTGCCCAAACGGTCACCGGTTCCCAATTTCACATCCAGGTAAACGGCAAAACGTTGCTGCTCGATTGCGGTTTGTATCAGGGCCGCTGGGAGGATACCCACGCACGCAACTCCACCTTCCGTTTTGATCCCGCCCGCCTGGACGCTGTGTTGCTCTCGCACGCTCACATTGACCACTCCGGCAACCTGCCCAACCTGGTCAAACAGGGGTTCAAAGGTTCCATCTATGCCACACCGGTCACGGTTGACCTGACCGACCTGATGCTGCAGGACTCGGGGCACATCCAGGAATCGGACGCTGAGTACGTCAACCGGCGCCGCGCCCGCAAGGGTCTGCCGCCGGTGGAACCGCTCTACACCCAGCGTGACGCAAGCATGGTGCGCATGCACATGAAAAACCTGCCTTACGACCAACCCCTGGAACTGTTCCCCGGTGTGACCGTGACCATGGTGGAGGCCGGACACATTCTGGGCTCCGCCAGCGTGGTACTGGATATCAACGAGGACGGCCGCAAGTACCGCGTGTGGTTCTCCGGTGATATTGGCCGGCCCGGCCTGCCGTTGATCCGCGACCCCAGGCTGCCCGAAGACACCGATTACCTGATCATGGAAAGCACCTACGGCGACAAATCCCACGAGGATATTGAAGCAGCTTACGACGAACTGCGCGATACGGTCAAAGCCACCATCAAACGCGGCGGCAAGGTCATCATTCCGGCTTTTGCGGTGGGCCGCACCCAGGAGATTGTTTACAACCTCAACCGCATGATGCAGGCACGCGAGATTCCATCCATACCCATCTTTGTGGATTCGCCCCTGGCAGTGAACGCCACCACCATTTTTGCGCGCTTCCCGCAATATTTTGATGACGAAACCCACGAATTCACGCGCAGCGGTCGCCACCCCGCGCTGGCTTTTGATCAGCTCACCTACGTCAAATCGGTGGATGAGTCCAAGGCGCTCAACCGCCGGGGGGACCCCATGGTGATCCTGTCCGCCTCCGGCATGGCAGAGAGCGGGCGTATTCTGCATCACCTGGCGAACAACATCGAAGACCCCAAAAACACGGTCCTGATCGTCTCATGGCAGGCGCCCGGCACGCTGGGCCGCGAACTGGCTGACCGCGCAAAAACGGTCGAGATTTTTGGCGAGACCTACCGGCGCAGAGCCGAGGTGGTCACCATTGGCGGCTTCTCGGCGCACGCCGGCAAGAACATGCTGGTGCGCTACGCCACACAATGCAAGGGCCGCCTGAAGAAATTGTGGCTGGTGCACGGCGAAGAGAAATCAGCCGGTGCATTAATGCAAGCCCTGCGCGCGCAAATGGACATACCCATCGAGTATCCTGAGCTGTACGAACGCGTGGAGATCTGACCGCAGGCAGGCCAAAACCTGATATAATTGGCGACGCAAATCCTACTGGAGAGGTGCCGGAGCGGCCGATCGGGGCGGTCTCGAAAACCGTTGTGGCGCTTGTCGTCACCGTGGGTTCGAATCCCACCCTCTCCGCAGATACAAGATCATTGTTCGGCATGAGGTAAATACGCACCCGCTGGCTGCAAAGCCGCAAATGCGTCACCTCGGACAAAAGCTGCCCGGATCGCCTTCCGACGCGGCTTTTTCTTTTGGACTGTAGCCGCATCACTCTTCCTGTAAAAGCGTTTCAGCGCTGTTTCCGGCGCCTGGGCTGCCGCGCCTTCAAGCCGGGGATGCAGGTGGCGGAGGCAGAATCGACCGCCAGCAAAATCGGCTGGAAATCATTGCCAAAAATACATTCAGAAACCATACCAAAAACAGAACATATGGTCTATAATAGGGTATCCGGAAATACCGAACGGAAATTACCGGTCAGGCTGTCCACAACCCGGCGGTATACGGCCCACCAGGCTTGACGCCCCGCTTTCCAGGCGGGGGCAGGCATATATCCACATCAGGGAAGAGCTATCAGGAGGATGGAAAATGAGCAAATACGATGAAGCCATGAGACTGTTGGACGAAAAATTGGGCAATAAAGACGGCCTGATTTCCCTGTCCACCATTGCACTGGAGCCGGGGACGGATGGCAACAGCCGCCCTGCCGCCCGCATTGTGAATGCGTACTATGAGGATGGCGCCTTCTACACCGTCACCTATGCAACCTCGGGCAAGATGCTGCAGATCGCACAGAATCCCGAAGTCGCCGTTTGCGTCATCGTTGACAACTTCACCGCGGACGGCATCGGTGAAAACATGGGCTGGGTATGTGACGAGAAAAACGCCGGGATCATGACCAAACTGCGCAAAATATTTGCCGAATGGTATTACGAAGCCAATAACGACGAAGACCACAACACATGCCTGTTGCGTGTCCGCCTGACCAAGGGCCTGTGGAACGACCCCCACGCCGGGATCAGGAACGAAGTGGATTTTGTCAACCAGATGGCAGATTAGCCAACCCAATGGGCGGTGTTTGACAGGCGTTGGCAGGAAAGAGAGACCGCCGCACAGGTGAAGCAGCCAGACAAACACATGGAGGACGGGTCTCTCAAATGGTTCATTCGCTGTGGGAGGGTTCGATTTTGAACCCTCCTTTTTGTTTGCCTTGCTTTCCACCAATCTTCAACGATGACGGGCTAAAACCTCAGCCAACCCACCCATCTCTGCGCCACCTCCCCCATTCGCAAAAAACGCGAACAGGGGAGGAGAAGCATTTTCGTGCCAATCGTGTTTGACCTACAGCGGGATCGCCTTTATATATCCCTTTTTCCAAACACCCGCACCGCCACAAACAGCGCAGCCAGCAGATACAGCACGGCGTATGCCACCATCAGCAAATTCGGCACCGAGAGGGTGACAAACGGGGTCATTTGCAGCACCCCGCCAAACACCGATTGCATCTCAAAGGTCGCCCTGCGCCACAGCGCCTCAGAAGGGAACAGCAGGCTGGTGAA
>DAOUGC010000063.1:0-2042 GCA_034429695.1 Levilinea sp. | reverse complement strand
CTGCGGGTGGATACTGTGAAAGCCTGCCGGCTGCTCCATCTCTCTGCCCGCTGGCTCAATGCGGTTGCGCTGCCCGCCCAATCACCCACGCGCCGGAAGAAGCGGTCAATCGAATTGAGCGCGCCTTCCTTTGTGCTTGCCCCACGGATGATCTCGCCGGGCTGGTAATCACCGGAGAGGACTGCCCGCCGCTCAGCAGGAATGTCGGCAGAAATACCGGCCACATCGTCGCCCATGGCGGCAACACCGCCAGTACCTGCGTTCATGCGCTGCGGCATAACACCGAAATCGCGCCAGAAAGCATCGGTTCTGGCAACGCTCTCGACGCCGAATGTTCCGGTGAACGCCTGGGTTACAACGTTGTTCAGGGCATTGTTGATCAGGTAATTCGGGTTCAGCGACAGCAGTACCAGCGATTGTGCGTTCTTGATGGTATTGCTCAACCGGATAGCCAGCGGGTCGGGCTTCACGCCCAGCCACTGCGTTGTCCAGTTTTCCACTTCCTCGGTCAACATGGAAATCAGGCGGTATTTGAACTCCTCTGGACTGATCACCCAACTGCCCTTGATGAACGGGTCAACCAGTGTCATCAGGTCGCGGCCGGTCATGCCCTCCAACCCTGCCAGCGTTTGGGTGTCTCCCGCTTCGCGCAGGCGGTTGCGCAACACGTTCAGGTATGCGTCTGCATCCTTCCGGTTGTTGGCAATGTCCCCAAGCAGTTTGTAAGGGTCAATCTCCAGCGTCATTGCAATGCGGCTCAACATTGCGCGCTGTTGGGAAGGGATTACCCATGCGTTCTCGTAGAAGTCTTTGATTTTCTTCCTTGCATCCCGCAAGGCCAGCGGGAATACTGCGCCTTCTGCCGTCTGCGTCACACGGGCAATCTCTCCAACCTCTGCCGGGTTGCCGTTCGCCAGCCCGTTGACGTACTGCACCATGGCTTCCGGGTTGCTCTCGCCCGACAATTCGAGCTTTAGCCTGTCGGTTGTCCGCAAGACAATCTCGGTTGCACGGCTGCGGGGTGTCAGGCTGATCAGTCCAAGCAGCTTGCCGGGTTTGCGCAACAACGTCGGGATGGGCTTGCCCGCCTCGATGGACACACCGCCCAGAGTACGCGCCACCCATCCAAGGTCTGCAACCTCATCCATCGGCATGGTGCGCAGGATGGAGCTGTACATGCGCAGGGTGTCCACTGCGCCGCCTGTTTGCCCGAACACACCAGCACCACGGGATGCCTCAAACGCTTTGGCAAGCGGTGTGCCGGCCTTCGCCAGTTTCCCGCCAATCTTGCTGAACGCCACAGGGGTGACATTCAGCGGATCACCGAACATCTGGAACCACAGATCACCGACCATACCAACAAAGCCGGTGCGGGCGCGGATCATGTCCTCCAATTCCGTCAGGCTGGCGCTGCTCCGGCCGTTGAATATCAGCTGCATCTGGGTCATGGCTTCCTGCTCGGCAAGCTCTGAGATTGTGCGCCTTGCGTCGCGCAGCCCAAACAGGCCATATTCTCCAGCTTGCAACTGCTGCTCGCCGGGCTGTCCCAGATACACGGTGCGCCCTTTGGTAATCTGCATGGTGGCCTGCTCATATGCAAACTGGCTTGCCTGCCACGTTGCGCCCAGGTCGTTGAGAATCTCGCTTGCGTCGCCGTACCAATCGGGAGCAATCAGGCTGCCCAGCAACTGCGCGACCGTGCCCGTCACACGCTCAACGGTATCAGCGGGCAGATTCAGGACTTCCAGAACACCACGGGCCAGCGTGCCAGTCCCTGCCGTTGCCAGCGTACCAATACCAGCGCCAATCGCGGCCCCAATCGCCGCTTTGCGAAGGTCGCCTGTGGTCAGGGCAGCCATCGGAAGCGTTGTCGCTGCGCCCATGGCCGCCCCGCTGTTCATGATGGGGATTACAACCTTCTGCCAGTCCTCCAGTTGCTCCCACTGGCTGACGGGAATGCCGTGTACCATGTCCTCGGTGGGTGCTGGCTGCGGTGCGGCGAAGGACTGCGCGGCAATTTCCTGCAAACTGTAGGTCGAACC
>DAOUGC010000062.1:0-13925 GCA_034429695.1 Levilinea sp. | reverse complement strand
TCACCGGCCGGATGGCGCCCACTTCCACGAACCAATCGTATGCATCCTGAATGGCTCCCTGCGCGGAACCGGCAGGAGACAAGCCCAGTTCCACCTGGGCTTTGCGCGTGTCCACGTACATATGATATCCCGCCAGATGCAGGATCTCGGGGCTGACTGGAAATGATACAAACGACTGCAACCAGCCAAGCGGACCGGCAGCCGCACGCACCAGTCCGGCAGGGATCAGCAGGGCGGGCGGCTGCACGCCGGCAATTGACGCGATCAAGCGCATCATTTCTGGCACGGTCAGGTTTTGCCCGCCCAGAATGTAACGCTCACCGTAGCGCCCGCGCTCCAGCGCCGCCAGATGCCCCTCAGCCACTTCATTTATATGCACAATATTGACCCCGCCATCAGTGGTGACGCCCCCCCGTCCGCGCGCGATCTGCACGATGGGCGAGCTATCCTGACGGTAGACATCGCCGGGACCCATCACCAGCGTTGGATTGACGATTACGCAATCGAAACCAGCCGCAACGGCTTTTTGCACTTCCATTTCGGCCAGGTATTTGGAGTATCCGTAAACCCAGCGGTCAGGTGGATAATTCCAGGTGTGGGTTTCGTTCATCAATGCCGGTTGAGCATCCGCGCCGGTGGGTTCGGGCACACCCAGGGCCGCCACCGAACTGGTGTGTACCATGCGGCGCACGCCAGCATCCATGCAGGCCTGCAGGACGGCGCGCGTGCCTTCCACTGTCACGGTGTACATGCGTCCCGGGTTTTCACGCCCGCCCAGCATGGCGGCGGCATGAAAGACCACGTCAACATCCTGCAACGCATCCGTCAGGGTGGCTGGCTGGGTGAGGTCGCCGATGGCGTGTTCCACCGGCAGATCGTCCAGCAGGCGGGTGGTGGAGGTGGCGCGGTGAAAGGCGCGCACCGTGTAGCTGCGTTCCACCAGCAGGCGGCAGATCGCCGCGCCGACAAAGCCTGTGGAACCGGTGACCAGTGCGCGCGTCATGGTTTTAGTTGTACAGCCATTCGATGATGGTGGCTTCGCCCTGACCGACGCCGACGCACAGCGACGCCATGCCGTAAAACGGCTTGCGGGCAGTACTGGAACGCCGCCGCATTTCGTGCAGCAGGGTGGTGAGGATGCGCGCGCCAGAGCAACCCAGCGGATGGCCCAGGGCAATTGCCCCGCCGTTGACGTTGACGATCTCGTGGCTCAGCCCCAACTCTTGCATCACAGCCAGTGCCTGAACGGCAAAGGCTTCGTTGATCTCCACCAGTTGCAGGTCGGCAATGGACAGGCCAGCGCGCTGCAATGCTTTGCGGGCGGCGGGGATGGGCCCCAGGCCCATCACGCGTGGCTCAATGCCAGCGGCTGCCGAGGATAAGATGCGTGCCATGGGTTTGAGATGAAGGGCTGCGGCGCGTTCGGCGCTCATCAGCAACAACGCGGCGGCGCCGTCGTTCAAACCGCTGGAATTTCCGGCGGTCACGCTTCCGCCTTCCTTCTTGAAAGCCGGTTTTAGGCGGGCAAGGCTTTCCATGCTGGTGTCGCGCCGCGGGCGCTCGTCGGTGGTCACCATCACTGGGTCGCCTTTGCGCTGCGGGATCGCTACAGGAATGATCTCTTCAGCGAAACGGCCAGAGTCCATCGCATTGATGGCGCGCTGGTGGGATGCCAGCGCAAACGCATCCTGCGCCTCGCGGGTGATGCCGGTTTGTGCGGCGATGTTCTCGGCGGTCTCGCCCATCGGCTCGGTGCCGTACATGGCTTGCATGGCAGGGTTGGGGTAACGCCACCCCAGGGCGGTATCCCACATGGTGAGGTTGCCAAACGGGAAAGCCGTGTCTGATTTGGGCATGGAATAGGGCGCGCGCGACATGGATTCCACACCGCCAGCGATGAATACATCACCTTCACCGGCGCGGATGGCGCGGGCTGCCTGGTTGACCGCATTCAACCCCGAAGCGCACAGGCGGTTGATGGTGACGGCGGGAATGGTTACGGGAAGCCCGGCCAGCAGGGTTGCCATGCGGGCCACATTGCGGTTGTCTTCACCGGCCTGGTTGGCGCAGCCAAGATAGACTTCCTCGATGATGGTCGGGTCCATGCCGGTGCGTTCCACCAGTGATTTTATTACGTGAGCGGCCAGGTCATCAGGCCGGACGGGGGACAGCGCACCGCCGAGTGCTCCAATCGGGGTGCGCAATGCATCAATGATCACGACGTCTGTCATGGTTGTAGGGATCCTCCAGATGAGAACGGGATGGACGCAATGGAATTGCCCATCCTGATGAAAGAATTGTACCACCGGCGCATAGATCGGGTAAAATCATAGCCATGCCATCCCGAATCGCCCGTTTCTTCATTGTCTTTTTGTTGCTGGGGGTGCTGGTCACTGCCTGCAAGCCGCAGGCCGAAACACCAGCCCAGACCCCGGCCGTCTCCGAAGTCACCACAGCGCCGGTTGAACTGCTGCCCACCCAGCCGCCCGCGGCAACAGACACACCCCAACCGGCCAGCCGGGCTGTTCTGGTCGGCGTGGATACCGCACTGGAAGCTACGCTGGGGGAACTGGCTGCCGGCAGCGGATGGCAATTCGAGCGCCGCGATGCGCTGCAAGTGGCTGAGGTGGACGGCGGTATGCGCGTGGTGGTGTTTGCGAACGCGCCTGCAAACATTAATGAGTACACCGCGGCAGCCCCTGGCACGCAGTTTGTTGTGGTCAGCACAACCGATGTCGCCCCGGCGGCCAACCTGAACGTGATCCGCGTTCGTCCGGAACATCAGGCGTTCATGGCGGGTTACATCAGCGTGATCAGCGCTGCGGATATGCGCTCAGCCGGGCTGTTTCCAACCGACGGTCCCCTGGGCGGTGCGGTCAGCGATGCTTACGTCAACGGCGGGGAGTACTTCTGCGGCATCTGCAACCCCTACTATGCCCCGCTGGTGCGCTTCCCATTGACCGTGGCCCTGCCTGCCGCCACCGACCTGGCCACGTGGCAGACCGCGATCACCGAGATGGCGAACTATATTGTTTATATTGTCTACGTTGCGCCTGAGATTGCCACGCCTGAGCTGTTGATGGACCTGAACAACCGCGGGTTCTTCCTGATGGGCGGCAGGACCCCACCCGCCGAGGTTGCCCCACGCTGGGTGGTGACCATTCAGGCGGATGCTGCTGGACCGTTGCGCGACATGTGGGCGGCGGTTTCAGCCGGGCAGGGCGGGCAGAGCGCCAATGCATCCATCCGTTTCAGCGACGCCAACCGCGGCATCTTCAGCGTTGGCAAGCAGGCGCTGGCTGAGCGCGTGGTTGAGGAGCTGCAGGGCGGTTTTATTGACCCCTACACCCGGCCGGTGCAGTAAACGCAAAAATTGATGAAACAAAAATCTCGCCATCAGGTGAGATTTTTTTGTCAGAGGTATATTGTCATCCAGCTCACTGATTGCCCATGAACTCGCTCATGGTGGCTTCCCCCGGCGCGCTGATGCCCTCACGCCGCACGACCTTCCAGAAGGTCAGAAACAGGATGCGGATGTCCAGCCACAGCGACCAATTCTCCACGTACCACACGTCCAGTTCAAAGCGTTCCTGCCAGCTTAATGCGTTGCGCCCGTTGATCTGCGCCCAGCCGGTGATGCCGGGCAGGGCTTCGTGGCGGCGCATCTGGCGGGGCGAGTAACGTTCAAGGTAATGCGCATACAGTGGGCGCGGACCCACCAGAGACATGTCGCCTTTGACCACGTTGAGCAGTTCGGGCAGTTCATCAATGCTGCTGGAGCGCAGAAAGTTTCCCAGCTTTGAGATGCGCTGAGCATCCGGCAGCAGGTTGCCCGCTGCATCCGTGGTGTTGCGCATGGTGCGGAACTTAATCACGTGAAAGACTTTGCCGTTCAGCCCGGCGCGCGCCTGGCGGTAGAAGACCGGAGAGCCTTCCTTGATGCGCAGCAACAGCGCCACCCCCAGCAGGATGGGCGAGATCAACACCAGCCCCGGCAGGGTGAGTGCCAGGTCGAAGGCGCGTTTGATCCATGGGACGCGTGCAGGGGGCATGAGCGCATTGTACCTTAAAATGGCATCTTTGATATAATAAGCGCGTTCGTCCCGGGCATCATCCCATATGACCCCAACCAACCCATGCCTGCTGCGCCAGGCAGGTATGATATCAGCCGGAAAGGTGGAATTATTCGTTATGAAGAAAGGTCGTGTTTTTTCGGGCGCCCGCCCAACCGGGCGGCAGCACCTTGGCAATTATCTGGGCGCCATCCAAAATTATGTTGCCCTGCAGGATGACTACAACTGCGTCTATTGCATCGTTGATCTGCACGCCCTGACCACCGTGGAGACCACGCGCGACCTGCGCCTGAATACTTACGAAATGGCGCTGGACTGGCTGGCTGCTGGCATCCGCCCGGAAGACTCGATCATCTTCATCCAGTCGCATGTGCCGCAGGTGACCGAGTTGCACCTGATCCTATCCATGGTGACGCCGTACGGCAAACTGTCTGACCTGCCCACCTTCAAAGAGAAGATCCAGCAACAGCCGCACAACGTTAATTACGGCTTGTTGGGTTACCCGGTGTTGATGAGTGCCGACATCTTGCTCTACCGCGCCGATGTGGTTCCGGTGGGCGTGGATCAGGCGCCGCATATTGAATTTGCCCGTGAGACGGTGCGTTCATTTAATTACCGCTATAACACCAATGTGCTCATCGAGCCGCAAATGAAATCCACCCGGGTCCCCAAGGTGCTTGGCATTGACGGCGTGGCGAAGATGAGCAAGAGCCTTGATAACCATATCGAACTTGCCTCAACGCCGGAAGAGACCGAAAAGCGGGTGATGCAGATGGTGACCGACCCGCAGCGCATGCGCCGCACCGACCCCGGCAACCCCGATATTTGTAATGTGTTCTCGCTGCACAAGATCTTCTCGCCAGCCGAAACGGTTGAGCAGGTTAACGCCGAGTGCCGCACGGCTGGCATCGGCTGCGTGCAGTGCAAGAAGATGCTGGCCGCCAATTTGAACGCCCATCTGGCGCCCTTCCGCGAGCGGCGCATTGCCCTGGCGCAAAATGAAAGCGCCGTGTGGGATATTCTGCATGAGGGCGGTCGCCGTGCCACGCTGGTGGCTGAAGAGACCATGCAATTGGTGCGTGATGCAGTTGGCCTGCCTCCCAGAATATAAAGTGCAGAAAGCACAACCGCCCGGCGAACCCGGGCGGTTTTTGATTAGGGGAAAAACAATCACGAATGGCACAGATGATGCGTTTGCAATTCGCATGGTGCGCATAGCTTTCCCGTCATCCTTGTGGGAGAGGGAAACTGAAGGTGTGCGGGTCTCAGGATAGGCTACATGCCCTGCAACGCCAGCACGTAGTGATCATCCACCACACCGTTCTTGCTTTCATTAAGCAGCGAGCTTAATTCTCCAATATGGAACAGCGAGTGCCGCAGCATAAAAATCACCACGCCTGTGCTGGTCTTTCCAGCCCACGGGAAGGCAATATTTTCGGCGTCAAGGTTCATTTCACACAGCCAGCGTTTTGAGATTTCCTTCATTTCTTCAATGCAATCCAGGATGTCCTCGCGGGATGGCAGATCGCCGTCCGGGGTGGCCACCCAGTCACATTCAAAGTTCTTGCCGGATGAGAAACCCACCGGCGAAGGGGTCTGCATGTAGTACCGCGTGGACTGCAGGATATGCAGGGACAGGCGCGCCGGGGTGATCGCCCCGCGACCGGTGTGCAGCCAGGCTGCCGGGTCAAAATCCCGCACCAGGCGTTCAAAAACCCGCCAGGTGTGTTCATTTTGTTTGACGTATTCGTTTTCCATGTTTCCTCACGATGCATGCCTGAATATGAATACCGGCGACCGGGGTCTACTCACCCATCTCAATATAAATGCGCTTGTTGATCCTGCCCTTGCTCTTGTAATCCGTCACGCGGACGGGTCCCACCTCAGCCGTTGAGTGCACATGTGTACCGCCGTCGGCCTGCAGGTCCAGCCCGGCGATCTCCACGGTGCGGATCTCGCTGATCTCCGGCGGCAGCAGGTTGATCTTGGTGCGGATCAGGTCGGGGATCTGGAATGCTTCATCGCGAGGCAGGATGCGCACGCGGATCTCGCGGTCAGCCTGCACCTCGCGGTTGACGGCGGCTTCGATCACCGAGACCAGTTCGGCGCTCATTGTCTCGAACTCAAAGTCCATGCGGCCCTTCAGCGGCTCCATGTCGCCGCCGGTCACCAGCGCGCCGTAGTCGCGGAAGACCGTGCCGCACAGGATATGCAGTGCGGTGTGGGTGCGCATCAGCGCATGGCGGCGGGTCCAGTCCAGCCTGCCGGTGACGGGATCGCCGACCGGCGGCAGGGGCGCTTCCGGGGCCAGGGCGTGCCACACGCCATCTGATGTTTTGCGGGGACGCACAACCGCCAGTTCAACACCGGCATGCATCAACACACCCAGGTCGTGCGGTTGTCCGCCGCCGCCGGGATAAAATGCGGTTTGGTCCAGCAATACTGCGTGCGCATCATGGTCAACAGCAGTGACCTGCGCTGAAAACTCCTTCAGATAGCTGTCGGTCTGATAAAGAAGCTGGGTCATGGGTCTGGCCTTTCGATTGCGGGGGGATTTTCACCCTGGTGAATGATGAAGAGTAGTGAGGCTGGTACAATTATAAGAAATATTGCCGATTTGCGGAGGTTTCATGGATAACAATCCATTGTGGTACAAGAATGCCGTATTTTACGAGGTGTACGTGCGTGCCTTCCGTGACAGCAATGGCGATGGTCACGGCGATCTGCGCGGTTTGATCGAGAAGCTGGATTACATTCAATGGTTGGGGATTGATTGCCTGTGGCTGTTGCCCATCTATCCTTCACCGCTGCGCGACGACGGTTACGATATCGCCGATTATTACGGCGTGATCAAGGACTACGGTGTGCTGGATGACTTTCGTGAGCTGGTGGATGAAGCCCATAAACGCAACATCCGTGTGATCGCCGACCTGGTGCTCAACCATACCTCTGACCTGCATCCGTGGTTTCAGGCAGCACGCAACGACCGCAATTCGCCTTACCGCAACTATTACGTCTGGTCTGATACCGACCAGCTCTACCGTGACGCGCGCATCATCTTTCTGGATACCGAGACATCCAACTGGACGTGGGACGAGGTGGCAGGGCAGTATTTCTGGCACCGTTTTTACTCCACCCAGCCGGATTTGAACTTTGACAACCCCGCCGTGCGCGCCGAAATGTTGAATGTGGCCAAATTCTGGTTGGACATGGGAATTGACGGTTTCCGCGCCGACGCTGTACCGTATCTGATCGAACGCGACGGAACCAACTGTGAAAATCTGCCTGAAACCCACGCCTATCTGAAGGAGCTGCGCTCGTGGATGGACGCCAACTACCCCGGGCGCATCCTGTTGTGCGAAGCCAACCAGTGGCCCGAGGATGTGCGCCCGTATTTCGGAAATGGTGATGAGTTTCACATGGGCTTTCACTTCCCGGTCATGCCGCGCATTTACATGGCGTTGCGCATGGAACGCCCCGACCCGATTGGGTGGATCCTCAACCGCACGCCGGACATTCCGGATAATTGCCAGTGGTGTACCTTCCTGCGCAACCATGATGAGTTGACGCTGGAGATGGTTACCGAGGAGGAGCGGCAGTGGATGTGGAACGAGTACGCCCCTGAAGCGCGCATGCGCCTCAACCTGGGTATTCGCCGCAGGCTGGCGCCGCTGCTGGATAATGACCGCCGAAAAATTGAACTGGCAAACTCACTGCTGTTCACCCTGCCCGGTTCGCCGATCATTTACTACGGAGATGAAATCGGCATGGGCGATAACATCTGGTTGTACGACCGCAACGGCGTGCGCACCCCCATGCAATGGCTGCACGAGCCGGGCGGTGGGTTTTCCTCTGCCGACTCGGTCAGCTTTTACGCGCCCATGAACACGGAGCCGCCTTACGGGCCCATGCAGGTCAACGTGGCTGACCAACTGAGCGACGAAACCTCATTATTGCACACCATTCGGCGCATGGTGCTGGCGCACAAAGAGCACCCGGCGTTCACATACGGCGATTTGCAGTGGATTGACCCCGGTTGTCCGGGGGTGGCTGCTTATTTGCGAAATTATCGCCAGGAAAGTGTGCTGATACTCAACAACCTGACCGGTGAACCCCAATCGGTGACGGTCAAGCTGCCCTTTGGGCGCATGACGCCGCCGTGCGGATTGCTGCGTGGGCGCGAGGTGTACGGCGCCGAAAGCGGCATGCTGGAGTTGACCCTCGAGCCGTACGAGTATCGCTGGATCGCGCTCTAAAACCATGTATTCGCCAAACGGCTGATGCGCCTGCCCTGATTTTGCAACGCCAGTGCCGCTGCTGCGTATATGATATGTCAATCAATAACAGCAGTGGAGGGAAACAAATGAAACGTTCCATAATGATCTTGTTGGGGCTGAGCGTACTAGCCCTGGTTACCGTGGCGTGTGGGATCACCAATGACCCCCTGCGAGCGATGGGTGTTATTGTGGGTTCAGGTGATGTTGAACAGGAAAACCGCGAAGTGCTCGATTTCCACACCATTGTGCTGGAGGGTTCAGGGCGATTACATATTGTCCAGACCGGTGAAATGGGGTTGATCATCGAAGCGGATGACAATGTGTTGCGCCACCTGACCAGTGATGTAAAAGACGGCGTGTTGACCCTGGGCGTTGAGCGTGGCAAATCTCTGAGCATTCAGAATGATGTCCACTATTACATCAATGTGGATGAGCTGCGCGGGGTCACCATCCGCGGCGCCGGGTATGTGGATATGGACGGGTTGAACGCTGACAGTCTGGAACTGGTGGTGGAAGGATCAGGCGATATCGAGATCGAGAACCTTTCGGTCAACCTGCTTGAGGTACGTGTTCCTGGTTCTGCCGATATCGAACTTTCGGGTGAGGCAGGCCAGCAGTCTGTTGCCATTAATGGCAATGCCGAATACAAGGCGGAAGAGCTGCAGAGTGATAACACGCATGTGACCATCAATGGGTCAGGCGATGTGCGCGTGGCAGTCTCCGATGAACTTGAGGTGCTGATCAACGGCAGCGGCGACGTGAGGTATCACGGCGATCCGAGCGTCACAGAAGAAATCAACGGGTCGGGCTCAATCCTGTCGCTCGACTGACCGGAAATATCAATTGTTTTGGTTTGACTGTTCAGGGAGGGTCAAATGGAGAAGAATGAACGCAGAGGAACGATTGCCAGCGGGTTGATCCTGCTGCTGCTGGGCCTGGCTTTTCTGGCCTATCAGATCGTGCCCGATCAGATCAACGCCCTGTTTGGCGGGCGGGTCACCTGGCCTTTGATCATCATCGGCATCGGCGGCGTGCTGCTGCTCACCGGTCTGGTCACCCGCCTGGGTGGTTTCATCATCCCGGGGTGTATCGTGGGCGGTGTGGGTTCCATGCTGTATTACCAGAACACCACCGGCGACTGGGAATCATGGGCGTACGCCTGGGTGCTCATCCCCGGTTTTGTGGGGCTGGGCTTGCTGTTGAGCAGCCTGTTGGACCCCGCCGAACGCTCCAGCCGCCGTACCGGGTTGTACATGCTGGGCATTTCGGCTGCGGTGTTTGCCATCTTCGCCGGTCTGTTCAACAATAACGTCAACATGGATCTGGTCTGGCCGGTGATTTTGATTGTGGTTGGCCTGGCGTTTCTGGTGGGCGTGTTCACCAAAAAGTAAATCCGGTTATTCAATCATCAAAGCCCGTGGAGAGGTTTCCACGGGCTTTTTGATTATGTGATCGTTGTTTATGCCATTGGCGCAAACAAGCCCAGATCGGCATCCGGCTGGTAGCCGGGGAACACCTGGTCAATGGCGGGGTTGTTCAGACGCTTTTCAAGCAGTTCACTGAGTACCTGACGGTAATCGGTGGTGACCGCCAGGTCGGCGCGGTCGTACAATTGATCGCTGTCCAGTCCGGGCCAATCGCCGTACACCTGCCCGCCGTTGACCCCGCCGCCCAGAGTAAACATTACCGAGCCGTGCCCGTGATCGGTTCCGTTGGCATCATTTTGCTCCAGCCGGCGGCCAAACTCGCTGATCACCACAACGGAAAGCCGGTCGGTATGACCGGAATCCAGGTCGGCATAAAAGTTTGCCAGGTTGTCGCCCAGGCTTTCCAGCAGGTAGCCCATGTAGCCGCCCTCGCCGTCGTTTTGATACTCGTGGGTGTCCCAGCCGCCAAAATCAACCGTGGCAACCCGCAAGCCAACATCACTTTTAATCAACTGTGCCACGGTCTTTAGCTGGTTGCCCAGCTCATCCTCGCTGTAGCTGGCGCCGTTTTGCGGTCGGTATTCCCGCCCTGCCAGTGGTGATAACGCGCTGATGACCTGCAGCGTGCGTTGACCGGATTGGTGGTAAAGACTGTCTCCGCGGTACAGAATGCGCTGCACGGCCTGTTGTTCCGCCAGCAAGCCGTTATCCCATTGAGAAAATTCATCAATGGTTGACATGCTGGCTGTGCTGCTCTCACCCAGCAGGGCGGTGGGTTGGTTGGGGGCTGCCATGACCGGCAACAAACCACCAGTACCTGATATGCTGGCGAGGTGGCGGGTGATCCAGCCGTTGGTGGTGGATTTTGCGCCCGGTGTGCCCAGTTCAATAAACTCCTGTGCGTCAAAATGGCTGCGCGTATCGTAATCCAGCCCTACAGCGTGGATGATGCCCAGTTTTCCGTCCTGATACAGTGGGTGCAGCGAACGCAGACGGGGGTGCAACCCAAAGCGGTCATCCAGGGGCAGCAGGCTGTCTGCAGGTATTTGCACACCCGGGCGCGCCTGCTGGTACAGACCGCGGTCGGGACCGTCCATGGGTGGGACCACATTGAGCGCGTCCCAACCGCCGCGCAGGAAGATCACCACCAGGGTGTCCTCGCGGGCTTCCGGCTGGGCGTATGCCAGACGGGTGATGCGCGCGCCAGCCATGGCGGCGATGGAAGCGGAACAGCCGATCAAAAACTGGCGTCGGGAAATGGTTGCCATATTGGTTGCCTCCTGATCTTTATCGCAAGCGCAGCTCGGGAGCCATTAATGCCAGCTCAATGGTGGCAGGCAGTCGCCAATCCAGATGGTCAGCGGAAAGCGGTTCATCCGGGCCGGCATCGGCGCGCAGAAAATCCATCATGGCGGTCATGGCTGCTTCAGACAGAGCCGTCCCGTGGATGCGGGTTACCCAGTATTCCACAATTTCACGGGCGGTGGTCAACCCTGACGGGGTTTCCTTGCGCGGCTGCACCAGCATCACCCGGCCTTCGCCGTCTTCATCTTCATTTCCCCAGTTGTCAATCAGGCTGACGATGAAATTCCATCCAAACAGGGTGGCCATGCTGTTTGCCCAGTAGTCTGCGCTGTCGGGGTAGCCGTCGGGCGAGGAGCGTCGGAACAGCGGCTGGCCCATCATGTCGTACGTCCAACGCATGTGCCATGAAGGACGCACGAAATCCACACTGGCGGCGCGCATGACAGCAGCGGCAAATTCAAACGGGCGTTTGAGCTTTCCGCCCCACGTGGATCGAAACTCATCGGAGAGCAGGATGGCGCGGTATACCTGGCGCAACTGATCGGGCGCGTCGCGGGCATCCATGAAGACCTGCGCGGCTGCCTGAACGATGCTCTCTGGTGGTTCATCGCTGATCAAGCGGCGGCACAGTTTGCGGCATACGTGATGGGCAGTACCGGGGTGGGCTGCCAGCAGATCCAGCACATCGCGCCCGTCCTGCATATTTGGCTGGTCGGCGGGCAGGTACTTGCCGAGGACGAACTTGTTGAAACGGTCGTGCCACGGCTGGTAATATAAAAATGTTCCAGTCACGCCCACGTCCGGCTCGCCATCCCACAGGTCGTCATCCACCCGCCAGCCGGTGAAACAACGCGCGGCTTCATAGACATCGTTATCCACATAGCCCACTGATACTCCGGCGGCATCCTTTTCGACGGTTTGTGGGTCGCGCACGCCCAGGTAGTTTTCAGCGCCCAGGGTGTGCAGTTCAAACAGTTCGCGGGCGAAGTTCTCGTTTGGACCGGCGTCTGAATTGCTGCGGTTGTTGAGGTAAAAGAGCATGGAAGGATGGGTGGCCATGGCTTCCAGCATCTGCCTGAAGTTGCCAAACAGATGCGCCCGGATCACATCACGGTCGTAGGAGACAAACACAGGCGAGATCTCATCGTTGGGACCGTAAACGTTGAAATGGTTGTGCCAAAAATCTGCCAGTACTTCCTGTAATTGTTTGCGGCTGTAGACGGCGCGCAGAAAGGTGAGATCCACCAGTTCATCAAATGGCAGGGAGAACCAGCGCCAGCGTTCGGCGTCACCATCATCGTATGGATTGTTGACAATGTGGTCCGAGACCAGCTCTTCGAGGCTTTTGTCAAGCGTCTCAAAGCCGGCGCGCCGGTAGCGTTCCTCAAAATCAATGTCATCGAGGTTGTCGGGGTCAAGCTGGGCTTCCAGCCATGCGCTCAGACGACTTTCATCATCGCTGCCCAGTGCGTTAAATTCTTCGCGGTCATCGGTGCGAGCGCCAAATGCCAGCCGGTTGAAGACGATGGTTGCCAGGTCAGGAAGCTGTTCCGGGGGAACGGGGTCAAGCGGAACAGCAGAGGGTTGCGGGGTGCGCTGACCGATGGTGGCAGTTGCGGGTGCAGGGGTGGAGAGGATGGATTTGGGGGCGCAGGCTGCCAGCGCCCCTGAAGCGGCCATCAGGCCGGAGAGTTTGAGAAATTGACGACGGGTCATGCCGCGCATGGAAGCCCTCCTGTGGAAAAACGGTAAAAAAACCATATACGTCCATTATACGGCAACAAATCCTGAATAAAAGTAAATCGATTTTTAATGTCCGGTTTATGGTGCTGGGACAAATCATGAACAAAAAAGACGACTTCGAAAGCCGTCTTTTCAGGGGAATTGTAAAAGAAGAAACTTCAGCGCCGGTAGGGGGAAAAACTGAGCAGGTACAGGCGCACCAGCGGGCGGAGCGTAATGATCAACCCGCGCAAAGCGCCGACCTTTTTGCGTAATTGGCGGGCGTAGTCGTCGAGGGTGTGGCGCTGGAAGTGTAAAATGCGCTGGCTCTCTGCTGTGTCCAGCCAGTCGGTGGCAAACTCCTCGGTGGTGAAGGCTCCATCGGGCAATTCGCCCACACCGGTGGCGCCCAGAACCTTTTGCATCATCTCGCGGTAATACACCTGGCAGCCCCGCCCGCCGCCGATGTGCAGGGTCTTGCCCCATACTTCATCGTTGTCCAGCGCATTCGCCAGGGCAAAACCGACATCGCGGGTGTGCACAAACTCAATGCGGTTGTTGAGGGGTACGTCAAACATACCGGGGTCCATGATCAGTCGCATCGGCAGGGCAGCGCCCAGCCGGAAGATGCACCACTGCAGACCAGATTCACGCACCAGTTTTTCACATTCCACTTTATGATGTGCGTAATGCTCCACCGGGCAGGGCACGTCCTGCACGGTGCGGGGTGGGGGTAATGTTTGGGTGTGGCCGTAGATATGCAGCGATGAGGTAAAGATCAAACGCGGTGGCGGGGTTTGTGCCTGCATGGCATGGATCAAATTGGCAGTGCCGCCCACGTTAATCTCACGCGCCCAATCGGGACGGTCTTCGCAGTTAACACCGGTGGCGGATAGCTTTGGAATGACAAATGCCAGATGCAGGACAACGTCCACCCCTTGAACGGCTTTGAAAACATCCTCGGGGTTGCGCAGATCGCCCCACATAATCTCAAATGGATGCTTAAGTTCCCTTTGAGCACGGGCGGCCGCCTTCTGGTTGGTGCGGGTGGGAACATCAAAACAGCGTACATTCACATCGTGCTGCAGCAGTTCGGTCAGGGCAGAACGCCCCACATTGCC
>DAOUGC010000061.1:0-2000 GCA_034429695.1 Levilinea sp. | reverse complement strand
TTATTCTTCCACTTCGTGTACTCCGCAAGCTGCGGGTACGCCTGGCGGAATTGCTCCTGCTGTTCCTGCGGCAGGCTGTACAGCATGTTGTTCAGGTCGCCAATGCCAGGGAAGCGGGTTTGCATTTCCTCGTAGTACGCTGTCACCGCGTCGGCTGTGGCTTGCGGTGCAAGGTTCAGGCTGATGTTTGGTGTTTCCTCATTGCCTGGCGCACGTCCGCCCAGCATCTGCGACCACAGCGCCAGGGTCTCGCTGTTGATTGAATCATAGTCCCGCGTTTCCTTGTTCAGGAAGGTGTCGGTAAAGGCTGACCCCAATTGCTCTGCCACCTGCTTGCGGTGGATGGATGGCATCTGCATGTACCTATCCCACACTTCCGAGATCATAAACTTGCGCATGCGTTCTTCCGGGTCCTGAAATGCTGCAAGCTGTACCTGATACTCAGGGTATTCGTCAAAGAAGCGGGTCAGGGCTTCGTTGTCGCCGTTCTCGCGTGCGTCCAGTGCGCGCTGATATTCCTCGCGCAACTGGCGTTGCGTCTGCTCACCTTCGGGGAAGAAGTCCAGCGCCAGCGGTGCGCCAAAGTATTGCCATGCGCCCATCTGTGCCACCTTGCGTTGCGCGGCTTCGTAAATCTCGCCCTGTCGGTTCATCACGGCTTCCATCGCCTGGTCTGTGGTAATCTCTCCGTCCGCAGCCATGCCAGCCAGCATACGGTCAACGCGATAATCATAGAACTGATCAACCTCTGGCAGTCCCAACGCCTTGCGCGCCGGACTTTCAATGTTGATGCCGGATGGCCCGCCGATACCCAGCCCGCCGGTCACACTTTGCACCATGCGGGTAACGGGCAACTGTCCGATCTTTTCCGGTGTGCCGCGCGCCATGTTATACGCCCACTGAATCGGCAGGCTTGCACCCATCATGGTTTGCATGAAGTCAAACGGGTTGGCAATCTCTTTCTGCATCTCGTCGCCGGATTGCGCCCATGCCTTCTCCCACAACATACCCTTGCCCGTCGTCAGGGCTTCCTGTGCTTCGGCATCGCTGATTTGCTCATCAGCCAGCCAACCCTGAATCAAGGTCTGTGTCTTGCGCACCTGAATTCCACGCTGCTGATCCATCTGCTGGAACGGGCGATAAAAGTTCTCGAACGGGTAAATCTGGCGCATCGGGTCAATAAACACGCCTTCGCCCATCCAGTCAGGCAGGAACGGCAGGTTAATGCCCATCTTCCGCTTCAACCGGCTTGGGAAGCCGTCGCGCTCCATTGTTCCCTGTTGCAGGAACATCTTGAGCCTGGCGTAATTGGACAACATGGCAGGGCGGTCAATGGCACGCAGCGCCCAGTTCAACATGCTTCTGGTTGTCCAGAATTGGTATGGGAAAACCGCGGTCAGGGCGTTGTCAAAGCCGTAGCGCTGCCCATAATTCAATAGGGTGAAGTCGCGCATGCTCTCGCCGTAACGCATGGCTGCCAGCTTCTCGCCCTTCATGTCCTGGTACACACCGCCCAGATAAGCCTTAAGCTGTTTGTTGGCATCCTGTACTGCGGCCTCAACCTGCTCAGGTGTGGCCTCTGGGTTGGCACGCCTTACGGCTGCGCGCACCTGGTCGGCATACCCGCCCGATCCCTCCATGCCTGCGGCGGTCATCTTCTCTTGCAGGCTGCGCAAAGCTGGCGTAACGTCCTGCATCCAGCTTTCGCGCTCCGCCTGATGCAATGGCGCCTCCTGCATGGCTTCCACCGCACCCAACGGTGCGGCAACGGCCTGCGGTTCTTCCACTGGCTTTGGCGGCACAACCACGGGCTGTCCTGTTTCGGCGGCAACTTCGTTCAGCACGGCGGCAGGTTCCTGCACCTGTTCTGGCATCATCTGCGGTGGCGGGGTGTTGGCAAGTACCGTTTCCGGGGCAGCCATGCCAGCCGCGCTTTCGTCGGCGGCGGCAGCAGACACAGATAGCAATTCGCCCGGTTGCGTGCGCGGAATGAAGCTCGC
>DAOUGC010000060.1:0-1676 GCA_034429695.1 Levilinea sp. | reverse complement strand
GTGTTTTTTGCGGGTATACTCCGCAAAAAACACCCTTTTAGCATCCACTAATTTGGGATCAATCCTAAATTTCTTTGAATTCCCCTGTTTTCATAAACAAAATGCGTTCGGCGATGTTGGTGGCGCGGTCGCCGATGCGTTCCAGTCCGTGAGCTACCCACAGCAGATAGGTGGCGCGGCGGATGTTGCGCGGATCTTCCATCATATAGGTAAGCAGTTCCCGCAATACCTGGTTGTAGAGCTGATCAATGGCATCGTCGCGTTTGGAGATCTGTCCGGCAATTTCCTCATCCCCGTTCATAAAAGCCTGGATGCAGTCGTGGAGCATGCCCTGGGCGAGTTTGGCCATGTAGGGGATGTCAATGAGCGGTTTGAGCAGCGGCTCGTGGCACATCTCCAGCACCAGATGGGCGATGCCGGCGGCGTGGTCCCCCATGCGTTCCATTTCGACCGCGATGTGCATGGCGGCAATGATCGTGCGCAGATCGCTGGCCATCGGCTGTTGTGTGGCGATGATGGTCATGCTCAACTTCTCAATCTTGTAGCGCAGTTTGTTGATTTCCTCATCTTCGTCCATGATTTGCTGCGCCAACTGGCTGTCCTGGTTTTTGAGCGCCTCAATGGAACGTTCGATGGCGGTCTGTACCCGGCTTTCCAGGTGCAACAGGCGCTCCTTGAGCTTGTCCAATTCCTCATCTAAAAGACTGCGAGTCATATCCGGTTCTCCTGGGATAGTCTAAGGTCGAAAGTCGAAAGTCTAACATCGAAAGTCCAACGTCCAACGTCGAAAGCTTAGCCGACTCTGCCGCTGATGTATTCTTCTGTTTGCGTTTCGGTGGGGCGGGTGAAGAGCTTTTTCGTGCCGCCATGTTCGACGAGTTTCCCCAACCAGAAGAAGGCCGTCGTGTCGGAGGTACGCGCGGCCTGCTGCATGTTGTGGGTCACGATGATGATGGTGTAATCTACGCTCAGCTCGCGCATCAAATCTTCCACCCGCAGGGTGGCAATCGGATCAAGCGCCGAGCACGGTTCATCCATCAGAATGACCTCAGGTTTGACGGCCAGCGTGCGCGCGATGCACAGCTGTTGTTGTTGCCCCAGCGAAAGGCTGGTCGCGGGCAGAGCGGTGTTGCCCTTGATCTCGTCCCACAAATAGACGCGCCGCAACAGTTGCTCAACCCAGGCATCCATACCTGATCTGGGCACCAGTCCCAGAGAGCGCGGCCCCATGGCAATGTTGTTGTAGATGGATTGGGGGAACGGATTGGGCTTCTGAAAGACCAATCCGATGTGTTGGCGCAGCTCCACCAGGTCGAAGTCGTGGATGCTTTTCCCATCCAGCAGGATTTGGCCTTCCATGCGGGTGCCTGCGATTTCGTCGTTCATCCGGTTCAGGCAACGCAGGAAGGTGGATTTGCCGCATCCCGACGGGCCGATCAGCGCGGTGATTTTTTGTGCGCGGATGGGGATGCTGATGTCAAAAAGCGCCTGCTTGGGGCCGTAGTAGAAATTGAGATGCTCGACTTCAATTTTGTTGGTCTTGTGTGCCTTTTTTGTGGAACTCATTCTGTGCGCCTCGTTAGAGTGTGCTCCAAGTATAACCAACGTTGGGGTGAAGTCAATGGCGGGGTGTTGTTTACAAATGTGGGGATTTTTGGGGCGGTTCGCCGCCCCAA
>DAOUGC010000059.1:0-11409 GCA_034429695.1 Levilinea sp. | reverse complement strand
TCGGAGTTTTCCAGTTTACAATTACGCGATTGACATGTCGCAACGAAACGAAAATTGCGGGGTTAAACCTATTTTATGCAAACAGATCGACAGTTACGATTACAGGTAACACAACCGACTTTCTCAACCTCTGATGATGAAGTTGTCTTGCGCCTTGAGCAGGTGGTGAAGGCTTATACCACCGCTGGAGGCGATTTTTTTGCCCTCAACCAGGTGAGCGCGCGCTTTTTCCCCGGCGAGCTGGTGGGCATTGTGGGTAAAAGCGGTGCGGGCAAGAGCACCCTCGTCAACATGGTCACTGGTGTGGATGACCTGACCTCGGGCGAGGTGTGGTTTATGAACACACCCGTGCACACCCTCAACGAAGATCAAAAAGCATTCTGGCGCGGTCAGCGGGTGGGGGTGGTTTACCAGACCTTCCAGCTCATGCCGGGCCTCAGCCTGCTGGATAACATTCTCCTGCCGATGGAACTGATCGGCAACTACCGCCGGGGGGAGTCAGAGGACCGCGCCATGGAATTGCTGCGCGCGGTTGAGCTGGAGGATCACAGCTTCAAGAAACCATCCGCCATTTCAGGCGGCCAGCAGCAGCGCGCCGCCATTGCCCGCGCACTGGCAAACGACCCGCCCCTGATTGTGGCGGACGAACCCACCGGCAATCTCGATTCCTCCACCGCCGATGTGATCTTCCATCTGTTTGAGCAACTGGCGTCAAACGGCAAGACCGTGATCGTGGTCAGCCACGACCCCGGCATCGAAGAGCGCGCCACCCGGCTGATGCGCATGGTGGACGGGCAGTTAACCGAAGCATAAGCTGGCTCAACCAGGCAGGGATATTCCATGCAAGTCAAATTTGGGCAGACGCCGCAGATGGCGATTTCGGCGCCGGCCATTCAAATGAAAAAGATCGTCAAGCGCTTTTCCACCGTCGCAGGACCGGTGACCGTGTTGAAGGGCATCGATGCCGACTTTCACCCCGGTGAATTTGTGGGCGTGGTGGGTAAAAGCGGCAGCGGCAAGAGCACGCTGGTCAACATGCTGACCGGCATTGACCGCCCGACCTCGGGGGATGTTGAGATCGGCGGCACCAAAGTAAACGAATTAAATGAAAGCCAGATGTCCCGTTGGCGCGGGTTGAACCTGGGCATTGTGTTCCAGTTCTATCAACTGCTCCCCGTGCTCAGCCTGTTGGAAAACACCATGCTGCCCATGGACATCGCCGGCAGGATTCCCCCCGTTGAGCGCGAGACGCGCGCCATGGAGTTGCTGACCCTGGTGGGCCTGGCTGACTTCGCCCACAAAATGCCGTCCGCCGTTTCCGGCGGGCAGCAGCAGGCGGCAGCCATTGCCCGCGCACTGGCAAACGACCCGCCCTTGATCGTGGCCGACGAACCCACCGGCAACCTTGATTCGCGCACCGCTGAAAACATCTTCGAGATCTTTGAATCCCTGGTCCAAAAAGGCAAGACCATCATCGTGGTCACCCACGACCCCGGCCTGGCAAAACGCACCAACCGCCGCGTGTTGCTGTGCGACGGTGAAATTGTGCACCCCGCGCTGGCGGACTCATTTGAATTTATGAACCACCAGAGCCTGTTGCGCCTCACCAAAGCCGCGCGCGAGGTGGAATTTGTGGAAGGCCGCCTGCCGTGCGCGCAGGAAGACAGCGTGTATCTGCTGCACACAGCCGATGCGAACGGCGTCGAAGCCACGCGCGTGTTCGGCGTGAAGAGTGTGCTGGAGAAAGGCACGCCCGCCCCTGCCGCTTTGCAGGGGGATGGCATTGCGCTGTGCCTGCAGGGCGCAGCCGTGCGCGAGGTGGTGGGGTTGCATCCGGCATACCGGGCGCAGTTGCTTGGGCTTGAAGCCATGAGCGATCCGGCTGCAGCGAGGGCGCGCAAATGAATACGGCTTCCATGATGAAACCCACATGGCGCAAGGTGCTTTCCGACCTGATCGGCAACCCGGTGCGCACCCTGCTGGTGGTGGCATCCATCGCTGTGGGCGTGTTTGCAGTCGGAACCATCGCTGCATCCTACTGGATCATCCCATCCGAAATGAACGCGGCGTACGAGTCGGCCAACCCGCCCAACATTGAGATCCGCACCATGCCGTTTGACGATGACCTGCTGGACGCGGTGGAGCACACCCCCGGCGTGCTGGCTGCCGAGGGGCGCGCCAGTGTCAGCGTGCGCATGGTGTCGCCCAAAGGCGAACTGGTCGCGCTGGAACTGACCGCGCTCAGCTCCTTTGCGCCCGAGCGCATTGACGGCTGGCGCGCGGTGAGCGGGGTTCAGGAGCCGGACGAGAACGAAGTGGTGATCGACAAGAAAGCCGCCGAGCGTTACGACCTTCAGCCAGAGGATGTGCTGGAGATCGAGCTGGGCGACGGCACGCGCCGCACCCTCACCGTGTCCGGCGTGGCGCAGGAACTCACCGCTGGCATCGGCGGCATGTTCAACAACGCGCGCGGGCAGATCGCCCTGGAAAGCATGGAAGGCTTGCGCCAGCCCATGCTCTACAACCAGTTGCTGGTCACCGCGGCTGAACTACCCAACGACCGCGCGCACATTGACCGGCTCTCGCTGGATGTGGAAGACAAGCTGGAAAAAGCCGGTTACGACGCGCTGCAGGTCTCAAAACATTTACGCAACAAGCACCCCATGGAGTCGATCCTCACCGCGCTGCTGCGCATTTTAATGATCCTGGGCGTGCTGATCGTGTTCCTTTCGGGTTCGCTGATCTCCAACACGCTGTCGGCGCTGCTCAACCAGCACCTCACGCAAATTGGCATCATGAAGCTGGTGGGCGCGCGGCGCAACCAGATCACACGCATGTACCTGTTGTTGATCCTGGCATTTGGCTTTATTGCGCTGCTCATCTCCGCCCCGGCGGGGGCATGGGCTGGTTACGCCCTGTCTGCGTTTGCCGGCAGCCTGATCGGCTTTCCGTTGAGCGGGTTTCACGTTGAACCGGGTGCGTTGATCGTGCAGACCGTGATCGCGCTGGGTGTGCCCTTGCTGGCTGGCAGCCTGCCGGTGGTGCGCGGTTCGCGCGTGACGGTCAAGAAAGCCATTAACTCATCTGCCATTGAAAACACTGGCAGCGCCAAACGCGGGTTGATCGACCGCGGGCTGGCCGGTCTGCGCGGGTTTTCACGCGTGGCGCTGGTGAGTGTGCGCAACACCTTCAGGCGCAAGAGCCGCCTGGCGCTCACCCTGCTGACGCTCACCCTGGGCGGCGCGATCTTCATCTCCGTCTTCAACGTGCAGGTGGCGCTCAACCACAAGATCGAGCAGATCACCAAATACTTTGGCGCCGATGTCAACCTGGACCTGGCGCGCAATTATCCCATTGACCGCATCACCGCGCTGATTGAGAAAATCCCTGGTGTGACCCACGTTGAACCGTGGGCAATGACCCAGGGCGACCTGCTGGACGCGGATGGGGTGACGCTTGAGACCATCTCGCTGCTGGCGCCGCCTTCAGACAGCCCGCTGGTCAAGCCGATTGTGATGGAGGGCCGCTGGATCCTGCCTGAGGATGAGAACGCCATTGCGATTAACGACGCCTTCCTCGATATCTTCCCTGACATCAAGGTGGGCGATACGGTGCGCATGAAGGTGGCTGGTGAGGAGGGCGACTGGGTGATCGTGGGTCTGTACCAGTTCACCGGTGTGGATGACCTGATCGTCTACACCAACTACGACCATCTTTCGCGCATTCTGCACCAGCCCGACCGTGCTGCGGCTTTCCGCATTGCTTCGGATGATCACAACTACGACGCGCAAGCCGCCCTGACCCTGGTGGTGGACGAATTGATGCGCACTGAAGGGGTGCAGGTGCGCAGTGTGGAAGCCGGTGGTGAATTCACCCAGTCCATGACCGACTACATCAGCATCCTGACTGCGTTTCTGGTGGTGATGGCGCTGCTGACCGCGCTGGTGGGCAGCATCGGCATGGCAGGCACGTTGAGCATGAACGTGATGGAACGCACGCGTGAGATCGGCGTGCTGCGCGCCATCGGAGCGCACGATGGGGTGATTTTGCGGCTGGTGCTGATGGAGGGCATGTTGATCGGCGCGATCAGCTTTGTGTTCGGCGCGCTGCTGAGCTTCCCCATCACCAGCCTGCTGTCCGAGGTGATCAGCCAGGCGATCTTCAACTCACCGGCAAACTTTGCCCTCACCGGACAGGGTTTTCTGGTGTGGCTGACGGTGGTGGCTGCGCTTTCGGCTTCAGCCAGCCTGATCCCCGCCCGCAGCGCGTCGCGCATGACCATCCGCGAGGTGTTGGCGTATGAGTAAGGAGAGGTCAGTAGTCAGAAGTCAGAGGACGGTTGGCGGTTAACCAACCTGCACCCGCTCCCGCTCAGGTCCACTTTGGGCGCCATCATCCCACGTTATCTTTGATTATCCCTCCCGGTGATATGCCCTTTTTGGACATTCATGGTGTCAACGTTTTTCAGGACCTGACACTTGCCACCGTCTGACCTCTGACTACTGACCTCTGCCCACCATCGACATTGTTCTTCTCATACCATGAATCTTGAAATCCATTATAATTAATCAACCAATGGTTATCCGCCCGTCTGATCGAGCAGGGGGCTGGCGAGATAGTCCTGATGTGAATGAGTGTTTTAAAAATATCACCCAAATCCTTATCCTTAGTCCCGTATGGAGAGCCACCATGCAATATGCAGTAGATACGATCGGTATTGAAATTGCCCGCCTGCAAAAAGTGATCCGGGAATTGAAATCCAAACCTGCGGTCGGAATGTCCGAGGAAATCATGCAGGCGCGCATCCTTGAGTTCGAAAATCAGATCCGCGAAATGAAAAAAGCCATCGGCGTGCTCAAGGAATATCAAAAGACCCAGACCATGAACCGCCAGCAGCAATATACCAGCCGGTTGATGGACCCCAATATGTAGCATCGTTGGGCTGGCCCCTGCCGGACAATTAACGCTGTAACTGCGCCAAAGCGTTTGACTTTGGTCTGTGATTTGTGCTGGACAAAAAAGCCCCTGCCGGGTTTCTGGCAGGGGCTGAAATAATTGTGCCAGTGGCTTAGTAACCCTGTGAGCTGGTGATTGCGCCAGTCAGGATGAGGGCGGCCACTACGCCGAAATAAAGCAGGAAGAACAGGACAATAAAGCTGATCATCACTCCGCCACTGCCCACGCCGATCCATGACCAGGTGCGTGTGCGCTTGGGGTCGGCGGATTTTTGCGCCGAAAACAACCCGATGATGCCAAGGATCAGCGGCACAGCCGGCAGGCAGTAGATCATATAACCACAACTGAGGCAGATCAACAGCATCATCAGGCTGCTCCCCAGGGCAAGCAGGGCGGTCAGATCAATGCTGTTGCCCATAAAGGTGATCTTCGGGCGTTCCGGGGGTGCATCGGCCGGGATGGGTTCAACGGGCACGGGTTCGGGGTCCATATTTTCCTCTCCTTGTTAATATTCAGTATATACCCATTTATTTCCAATTTATTAACCTGGAATCAACACAACATTAATCGCCCGAATGTATGATGAATACAACCAGGTAGTGGAAAAATTATGACCATCAACGTTGCAACCAGCCTGAAAAATCATCGCGATATGTCCATCCAAACCAACCCGCCTGCCGGGGAAGCTTTCGTGAACAGACTGACACTGGAGAACTTGAAGCTTCACCATTACACCACCGGTGGGGAAATATTGGTTAAGTTTGTGGTGGCGCGTCTTAATGAAGACCCAACCCTGCCCGGTGTGGTGATCGTGGACGATGGGAGAGTGGTTGGATCGGTGTCGCGCGAGCGTGTTTTTGAAGCCCTCGGAAAGCCTTTTGGCATCGAGGTCTATTCGCGCCTCACCATCAACCGTTTTCTCAAAGAGGTCGGTGGGGTTTCCCTGATGCTTGGCTCACTTACCCTGGTGGATGAGGCTGTGCGCGAGGCGCTTGCCCGCCCAATGGGGCAGTTATACGACCCCATCATCGTACTGGAAGAGAGCGGGGAGTGCGCCATTTTGAGCATGGAAGAATTGCTGCAGGCACAATGCAACCTGCTTGAGAACCTGGTCTGCAGTGTTCAACAACTATCCGTGCAAGACCCGCTCACCAGTGTAAAAAACCGGCGGGGTTTCTTTGAACAGGCCGCCGCTGCCATGACGAGGGTGCGACCTGAAATTCCGGAACTGTCCATCCTGATGATCGACCTTGACCACTTTAAAATGGTCAACGACCTGTACGGACATTTTGTGGGTGACAAGGCGATCAAGGCGGTGGCTGAGGAATGTCAAAAACATCTCCGACAAAGTGACCTGCTGGGGCGCTTTGGTGGCGAAGAATTTATCATCCTGCTGCCAGACACACCGCGTGATACCGCCCTGCAGGTGGCCGAACGCATTCGCCAGTCCATTGAACGCATGGTGTTATACACCAATGGTTACCAGGTGACCGTGACTGCCAGCATCGGGATTGCACCGCTCACCAGCAGCCAGATCACCCTGGATGACCTGCTGTGCATGGCGGATCAGGCCATGTACGCAGCCAAGAGCGCCGGCCGCAACCGCGTTGTGGTGTGGGATCGCTGGGTGGCCCAAAAGGTCAAGAGCCAGATCAAGGCGGTCAGCCCGCAACAGATCCCGTCTCAATCGGGGGTGTGGGATGCCTCGCGCGTATATGATGAAACCATCAACGGTTGGGCGCGGGCGCTCGAATTGCGCGACAAGGAAACCGAGGGTCATTCGCAACGGGTCACCGGTTTGACCGTGGAACTTGCCCGCCGCATGAACTTTCCGGAGCAGGAGCTGGTGAATGTGCGCCGTGGAGCGCAGTTGCACGATATGGGCAAGATCGCCATACCAGACAGCATCCTGCTTAAACCGGGTCCACTTTCGGAGCAGGAATGGGAACAGATGCGCAAGCATCCGGTGTATGCATTTGAGTTGCTCTCACCGATTGTTCATTTACAAAACGCCATCGACATCCCTTACTGTCACCACGAACACTGGGACGGCACGGGGTACCCGCGCGGGCTGCGTGGTGAGGAGATTCCGCTGGCGGCGCGCATCTTCACCGTGGTGGATGTGTGGGATGCGCTCAACACCGACCGTGTTTATCGCAAAGCATGGTCGCGGGAAGAATCCATACAGTACATTCGCTCGCAATCAGGCAAACTGTTTGATCCGCAGGTTGTGGATTTATTTCTTATCATTCTTTCGGAAGAGGACAGGGTGAGCTGAGGGATGAAAGTGCAAGGCAAAGGACCGGTCCGAGCAGGCCGGTTCTTTGTTTAAACGGGAAGCCAGAAATGCGATAGAATTGGCTCATCCCCGTCTGGAGGAATCCGCATGACCGTTAACATTAAAAAGAAGCGCAAATTGCCCGTGCAGTGGGAGTGGATTGTCATCATCAGCATTGTGGTGCTGAGCATCGCCTTCGCCATGCTGTTTTACGTTTCGCCTGTGCCCAAACGCTCCACCTATTCATTGAATATGGACAGCATTCGCAAACTGGCTGCATCCATGCCTGGGGCGTTGCCACAACGCGTAAACATGCTCACCGTGGGTGAGACCAGTGTGCCGTTGATGTTCACCACCGCCGGTGCTGGCTTTTCTTCAACATCCATGGTGTACACCAGTTATCAGATCGTCTATCCTGATCATACCATTGCGGTGGACAGCAACATGAGCGCAAAGGATGCCGGGGCAAACTTCAATCAGGAAAAGTTTGATGCCCAGCAGGCTGCGCTGCGCGATGCCGAAATGATTTTGCTGACCCACGAGCATTACGACCATATCGGCGGGATAACGGCATCACCTTATTTGAATGAAATCCTGCCCAAAGTGGTGCTGATCCCTGAGATGGTGGATACCCTGCCGGACGACTGGACGGACGAGATGCTGGCACAGGTGCAGATGCATCCGTATGAGTTGTACGAGGCGGTTGCGCCGGGCGTGGTGATGATCAAGGCGCCAGGGCACACCCCCGGCGGGCAGATGATCTATGTGAAATTGCAGGACGGCAGTGAGCTGCTGCTGGTGGGGGATGTGATCTGGAACCGCGCCAACATTGACCGCCTCAAGGGGCGCCCGCTGTTTGCCTCGCTGATCCTGTTTGAGGACTGGAACATGCAGCGCCAGCAGGTTCGCACCCTGTACGACCTGGCGCTCACCGAGCCGGTCTCGCTGGTGATCTCGCACGACAAGGACCAGCTCAACCGCCTGGTGGAGATGGACTTGCTGCGCGAAGGGTTTGAATAACAGGCAACGGAATTCGTGTTTTGGTAGTTTTAATATGAACCGCGAAGACGCGGCCCCCACCCTTGCGAAGGGACCAAAGAACGGTCCATTCGCCCAACCTCCCTCGAATGCTTGCGCTACCAAGGTCGCGCCGTGACTACTGTCGTTCCGCATTCAGGGGAGGGAAAAGCATTTTTTCTTCCCCATTGGGGTGTACTTTCACGGTATTAGGGGATAATATAACAACACCATTACAACATCAAATCAACGGAGCCTGACATTATGGCAATCAAGAAAACCGATCTTTACAGACATATCTGGAAGGCGTGTGATGACCTGCGCGGTGGCATGGACGCCAGCCAGTATAAGGACTACATTCTGACCTTGTTGTTTGTCAAATATGTCAGTGACAAATATGGCGGAGTGCGGCGTCCATTGGTGACCGTACCAGAAGATGGAAGCTTCTCCGCCATGCTTTTGCTTAAAGGCAAGTCAGATATTGGCGACAAAATGAACAAGATCATTCACCGCCTGGCCGAAACCAATGATCTGGTGGGTGTCATCACACTGGCTGACTGGAACGACGACAGCAAACTGGGACGTGGGCAGGATATGGTTGACCGCCTGTCCAAACTGATCGCCATTTTTGAAGACCCCGCTCTGGATTTCAGCCGCAATCGCGCGGATGGGGACGACCTGCTGGGCGATGCCTACGAGTATTTAATGCGCAACTTCGCCACAGAAGCGGGCAAATCCAAGGGGCAGTTCTACACACCGGCTGAAGTTTCGCGCATAATGGCGAAATTAATCGGCATCAATCGGGCAACCTCTGGCCGCCAGACGGTATACGACCCTACCTGCGGGTCAGGGTCATTGCTCATTCGCGCATCTGATGAAACCGGTGTAGACCTGACCATTTATGGACAGGAGAAGGACAATGCCACCGCTGCGCTTGCGCGCATGAACATGGTGTTGCACAACAAACCGGAAGCCGAGATCTGGCAGGATAACACCCTTACCAATCCGCACTGGACCGAAGGAGGGCGGCTAAAGCAATTTGATTTCGCAGTTGCCAATCCCCCGTTCTCAGACAAAAGCTGGACCACCGGGTTAACCGACCCTGAAAACAAGGGTAGCATTCTTGACCCCTTCGAACGTTTTACAGACGGTGTACCCCCCGCAAAGAATGGGGATTTTGCCTACCTGCTGCATCTGCTCCGGTCATTAAAATCCACCGGTAGAGGAGCAATCATTCTCCCGCATGGTGTGTTGTTCAGGGGCAATGCAGAAGCCGGCATCCGGCGCAATCTGATCAGGCGCGGGTACATTCAGGGCATCATCGGGTTGCCAGCCAATTTGTTTTACGGTACAAACATAGCTGCCTGTATTCTGGTGCTGGACAAGGAGCACGCCGCCACCCGCCGCTCAATCTTCATGATTGACGCAAGCCGGGGTTACCGCAAGGATGGCGCTAAAAACCGCCTGCGTGAGCAGGATATTTATCAAATCGTGGAAACCTTCACCCATCAGATCGAAATAGCCGGGTATTCTCGTCTGGTGGGTTTGGAAGAAATTGAAGCCAATGAATACAACCTCAACATCCCCCGCTATATAGATTCAAGCGAACCCGAAGACCTGCACGACATTGAAGCTCATCTCAGAGGGGGCATTCCGCTGCGTGATGTGGATGCGCTGGATGAATACTGGCAGCACCTGCCTGGCTTGCGGGAAGTTTTGTTTGAACCAGCGGATCGTCCTGGTTATCTTCAATTGCGGGTGGAAAGCAGCAGTGTACGAAGCGTGATCAGTACTCATGAACAGGTGATTGCTTTTCAGCAACAGGCGCAGGCGGCGCTTGCCGGCTGGCGGCAAACGGTTGAACCGTGGTTGTGCTCCATCAATGCGGACACCCATCCAAAAATTTTAATTCGTGACCTTGGTGAAGAAATGGTGCAGGCATTTACCCCCGTACCCCTGATTGACCGCCTGGACTTGTACCAGCAGTTGATGGATACCTGGGCCACTGTCATGCAGGACGATGTGTACATGCTGGTGGAAAGCGGCTGGGTGGGGGCTGCCCGTTTGCGCTGTTTGCAGCGCAATGAAAAAGATAAAAAAGAAAATGCCGACTTGGTGCTGGGCAGGGTGAAATATAAAGCCGACCTGATCCCACCGGTATTGATCGCAGCCCGTTTTTTTGCCGCACAGGTGAATGAACTGGCTGAAGCGCGTGAGGCTGTAGAAGAGCTGGCGCGCAGGTTGGAGGAAATGGCCGCTGAGCACGGCGGCGATGAGGGCGCGCTGGCGGATGGCGTTGAGGATAATGGCGCGCTGAACCGGTCGCGGTTATTGGTCATGCGGGCTGATGCTGACGGCGATGAAGAACTGGCACTGGTGGAAGCTGCGCTACAGTGCATCGAAGATAAAAAGGCTGCTGAAAGCAGGGTAAAAACGCTGAAAAAAGCGCTGGATGAAGCCCTGCTGGCGCGTTATGAGCGGTTAAACGAAGCGGAGATCATTACCCTGGTAGTGGAAGACAAATGGCTAGCCGCCATGCAATCCTGCCTGCAGAATGAATTGGACGAAGTGTTGCGTAAGATAGCTGGACGATTAAGTGTACTAGCCGATCGATATGTATTCCCACTCCCTGTATTGAAATCACAATCTGATGAATTGTTGATCCGGGTTAACCACCATCTTGAAAGGATGGGGTTTTATGCAATTTAGTGATATATGCAGTACTTATATTCCAGCTGACTGGAATCTTCATAGTTTGGGAGAATTAACTACTAAGATTGGTAGTGGTATTACACCGACTGGGGGTGAAAAGGTTTACAAATTTAAAGGTCATCCTTTTGTCCGGAGTCAGAATGTAGGTAATGGTAGTTTATTGCTGGACAACATTGTTTATATAGATGATCGGATCCATAATAGATTTAGATCGACAGAAATTAAATCAGGCGATGTATTGCTAAATATTACTGGAGCATCCATTGGTCGGAGTGCTGTTGCTAATGACTTTTTGGTCGGGGGAAATATAAATCAGCATGTTTGTATTCTTAGGCCAAATAACAATATCCTAAACCCGCATTTTCTATCATTCTTCCTATTATCTAATCAAGGACAAAAACAAATAGATAGCTATCAGGCGGGAGGTAATAGGCAAGGATTAAATA
>DAOUGC010000058.1:0-7297 GCA_034429695.1 Levilinea sp. | reverse complement strand
CCCCCACCCGCTCACCCGAATCGTTCATTACCGAAGCCGAAGACTACATGGCAACCGGCAAGTTGAACCAGGCCATGCTTTCCTATGAAAACGCAGTTCAGGCTGACCCCAAAAACCCGGCAAACTACATTGCCCTGGCGCGTCTGCAAATTTACACCGGAAATTACGAAGAAGCCATCACCAACGCAGAAAACGCCCTGCTGCTCAGCCCAAACAACTCCATGGCATACGCCCTGCGCGGCTGGGGCTTCACCTATCTGGGCGATTATCTGCAAGCCGAAAGCCTGCTAAAGCAAGCCATCGAACTGGAGCCCAATAACGCCATTCCCCACGCCCTGCTGGCCGAAGTGTACGCCCTTCAGGTACAGGAGGGCAAAGGAGACCTTGGCACGCTGGACAAAGCCCGTGAGGAATCGCGCATGGCGATGGAACTGGGTTCAAACATCATGGAAGTCCACCGGGCACGCGGGCTGGTGCTTGAAATCACCGCCAACTATGAAGAAGCCGTGGTTGAGTATGAACAGGCCATTGCCCTCAACGAGAACATCGCTGATCTGCACCTGGCGCTGGGCCGCAACTACCGCTTCCTGCAGCAATATGAAAAGGCAGTGGAAGAGTTCAACCGCGCCAACGCGCTCAACCCCGATGACGCCCTGCCGCTCACCTATATTTCCCGTACCTACGCAACCGTGGGTGAGTTCTCCAAAGCCATTCAGTACGGTGAACAGGCCATCAAAGTGGACCCTGAGGACCCCTTCCTGTACGGCAACCTGGGGAGCATGCAGTACCGCAATCGTGATTACATCAACTCGGTGGACAACCTGCGCCTGGCTGTGCGCGGCGGAACCAATGTGGACGGCGTGGCCGTGGAAGGTCTGCCGCTCGATTACGGCCGCATCGCCGAGTATTACTTTACCTACGGGCTGGCGCTTGCCCGCCAGGGTGACTGTGGCGAAGCATTGCAAATCTCGCAGCTCCTGCTGCAGGGTGTGCCTAATGATGAAACCTCGGTATACAACGCGCAGGAAATGGTCAACATTTGTCGCGAAAAATCCGGAGAGGCAGGCGAACCCACCCCCACCAGTGACGGCGCCACCACATCCGAAACCGAAAGTGAAACCACCGAGTCGGCAACAGAAACACCGGCTGTGCCTTGATCATCATTTGATATGAACCTAACCGGCAAACGTGTTAATTTCCGGCGGCACCGACCCCTCGCAAACCCATACCGCCTGCTGATCCTGCTGATCCTTGTGATGTGCAGCATGTTCGTGCTGCGCGCCTTGAATACCCAGCAGATCCAATCTCCCTTTGCACCCACCCCCATTCCCACCCGCAGTGCCGCCTCTCACGCGCTGGAAGGTGAAACCCACTTTAAAGCCGGCAATGTGGATGCAGCCGTGGCTGCTTATAACAGGGGTCTGGAACTGGACCAGTCCAACGTTGATCTGGCATCTGAACTTGCCCGCATTCAAGTTTATTCATCCACGCTGGTAACCACTGACGCCGAAAAGCGCGCCCGTCTGGATGCGGCACTGGCCACCGCCACCCAGGCAGTGGCGATCAATCCAGACGACAGCACCGCCCATGCGGTGCGCGCCCTGGCGTTGGACTGGCTGGCGAACCCCAATCTGGTGGGTGACGAATGGGAAAAATACCTCAATGAAGCCTGGCAGGAAGCCGGAAAAGCCCTGCAGCTTGACAGTCAAAACCCACTTGCCCTGGCGTATTACGCAGAAATTCTGGTGGACCAGGCGCAATGGCTGCAGGCCGAGCAGGTCATCGCCCAGGCGCTCGACCGCGGTGAAGAACACATGGACGTACACCGCGTGAATGCCTATGTACTGGAAACATTGAGCGATTACAAAGGCGCCATTGAGGAATACAAAAAAGCCATTGAGATCTCGCCCAACCTGACCTTCCTGTACATCTCTGTAGGGGTTAATTACCGCACCATCGCCAATTACAGCCGTGAACCGGCTGTACGCAATCAGAATTACGAAGATGCCCTTACCTACTTCGCCATGGCAGCCAACATTAACGAACAGCTTGGCATACAAGACCCCATTCCGTATAAAGCCATTGGCAACACATATGCCCAGATCGGTGAATTTTTTATTGCCAGTCAGAACATGCGCAAGGCGCTCAGTTTTGACCCCACCAATCCGGATATGTACGGCTCGGTGGGTATGGTGTATTTCAAAGCCAGAAACTACGAAGGCGCCATTGAAGCCCTGCAGTGCGCTGTAAAGGGATGCACCCCTGAAGAAAGCTGCACCGTGCGCCGCTGTGATGAAGAAGTGGACCCGCGTATTGAAATTGAGGGTCTGCCGCTAACCAGCAGCACTGTGTTGTACTACTACACCTACGGCTCGGTTCTGGCAGGCATGTCCCGCTCTTACAACGATTACTGTGAACGCGCCAATGAAGTGCTGCGCCAGGTTCGCAATGGGTTCAGCGAAGACGCGGTGATCATGCAAATCATTGAACCATCAGAAGAGATCTGCCGCGCAGGCGGAGCGCAGCCCGCGCTGCCTTCCCCCACCATTATTGATATCACCCTCACTCCCGATGGCACACTCTCCCCCACGGTTGAGATCTCGCCCACTTCCACGATGGTGCAGCCCACCATCACCCCGACCATCCTGATCCCCTAAGCAATCCAAACTTAAATATATATATTTTATAAAAACTCGCTCCTGCCTCTTGACTCTGTTCTCAAAGATGGTTATGATCACTTCGGATTAGCACTCTAGGCAAGACTCTGCCAAAAACAGAGCCGTGTCGTAAATACACAAATTCAAACGTCTCAAGCAGGAGGTTGTAATGGCTAGTCGTCTTAAACCGTTGGGCGCCCGCGTGGTTGTGGAGCCGATCGAACAGGAAGAAGTCACCGCCGGTGGCATCGTTCTTCCCGAAACCGCAAAAGAAAAACCCCAGAAGGGTAACGTAATCTCGGTTGGTCCTGGCGACCGCGATGATAATGGCAAATACATCCCCATGGATGTCAAGGTGGGTGATGTTGTTCTGTTCGCCAAGTACGGCGGCACCGAGATCAAGATCGATGGCAAGAAGCTCTTGATCCTGCGCGAGAGCGATCTGCTCGCAATTGTCGAAAACGCTTAATCAAGAAGGAGTGATTTAGAATGGCAGCAAAACAACTCATCTTTGCAGAAGATGCCCGACGCCGGCTGAAGAACGGTATTGATATCGTCGCCAGCGCCGTTGCCACCACCCTGGGCCCCAAGGGCCGCAATGTGGCTGTTGATCGCAAATTCGGTTCCCCCACCATCACCCACGACGGTGTGACGGTTGCCAAGGAAATCGAACTGGAAGATCCGTTTGAGAACATGGGCGCGCAGCTTCTGAAGGAAGCCGCCACCAAGACCAACGACATCGCCGGCGACGGCACCACCACCTCCACCGTGCTTGCGCACGCCATCGTCACCGAGGGTCTCAAGACCCTGGCCGCCGGCGCCAACCCCATGCTGCTGAAGCGTGGTATTGAAGCCGCCGCCAAAGCCGTTGCCGATGCCATCCGCGGGCAGGCTGTGGAAATCACCACCAAGGAAGAGATCGCCAACGTCGCCACCATTTCCGCCCAGGACCCCACCATTGGCAACCTGATCGCCGAAGTGATGGACAAGGTTGGTAAAGACGGCGTCATCACGGTTGAGGAATCGAAGGGTCTGGAATTTGAGACCGAGTATGTCGAAGGTATGCAGTTCGACCGCGGTTACATTTCCGCCTACTTCATCACCGATACCGAGCACATGGAAGCCTCGATTGAGGAACCGTACATCCTGATCTACGACAAGAAGATCTCCGTCGCTGCTGACATCGTGCCCCTGCTGGAGAAGCTGGTGCAGATCGGCCGCCGCGAACTGGTCATCATCTGCGAAGACGTTGACGGCGAAGCCCTGGCCACCCTGGTGCTCAACAAACTGCGCGGCATGCTGAACGTGCTGGCCATCAAAGCCCCCGGCTTTGGCGACCGCCGCAAGGCCATGCTGGGCGATATCGCCATCCTGACCGGCGCCACCGTCATCTCCGAAGAGACCGGCCGCAAGCTGGAAACCGTGACCATCGCCGACCTGGGCCGCGCTGAGAAGGTCGTGTCCGACAAGGACAACACCACCATCATCGGCGGCAAGGGCGAGGAAGCCCGCATCCACGGCCGCATCGAAGAGATCCGCGTCGAGATCGACCGCACCACCAGCGATTACGACCGCGAAAAACTGCAGGAGCGCCTGGCCAAACTGTCCGGCGGTGTTGCCATCATCCGCGTTGGCGCTGCCACCGAGACCGAGCTGAAAGAAAAGAAGCACCGTGTTGAAGACGCCCTGTCGGCCACCCGCGCCGCAGTGGAAGAAGGCATTGTGCCGGGCGGCGGCGTTGCCCTGCTGAACGCTGTCTCAGCTCTGGATGGCCTGAAGATGGGCAACGAGGACGAGCAGATCGGTGTCAACATCGTTCGCAAAGCCCTCGAAGTTCCCATGCGCCGTATCGCCGAGAATGCCGGCATGGACGGCTCGGTTGTGGTGGAAACCATCCGCCAGCAGCAGCGGTCCAAGAAGTCAAAGCGCATCGGTTTCGACGTGCTGCGCGGCAACTACATGGACATGGTCGAAGGCGGCGTGATCGACCCCGCCAAAGTGACCCGCGGCGCCCTGGAGAACGCGGCTTCCATCGCTTCAATGATCCTGACCACCGAAGCCCTGATCACCGACGTTCCCGAGAAGGACAAACCCGCTGCACCCCAGATGCCCGAGTACTAAACCGGGAAAACTGGCAAAGAGAAACATTAGGGCTGTCCGAATGGACAGCCCTTTTTTCTTTACTCGATCCTTCTGCCGTACGTCCTGATCTCCACCGGACCATCCACCAGCCGCCCCCACATGCGGCTCTTGCGCGCTGCAAGAATGTCAAAGCCCATCTTCTCATAGAGTTTGCAGGCAGCAACATTTTGATCGGTTGTACCCAGATGGACCCCCTTAATCCCCAGTTCACGCAATTGATCCAGCCAGGCTTGCATTAAACCCTTGCCCAACCCCAACCCCCGGCAGTTGGCGCGTAAATTGATGTGCAAATGGGCAGGGTATTCGCTCAGATCCACCTCAGGATATTCATGCAGCAAGCCCGTGCGTATCATGCGGTAGATGTACCCCAACGTTTTCCAGCCAACGCGGTACTGAAATGTCAATGCCCGCCGCCATACCACGGGCATTAATTTCTGCCGGGTGATGCGCTCCTGCGTGGCGGTATCGGTGCACCCGGTGATAAAGCCCCCCACCTGCCCGTCCACCTCGGCGATCCAGATGTGCTCCGGTTCGTAATCGGTGTAATAGGCATAGAAAGAATCCAGAAAGATGCGCCGGTCGTCCAGATAGGCTTCGATTGGCGCGCCAAACAGCGCAGTATCACCGCCTATCTCAAACAAAGCGGCGCGGTCAGCGGTACGGTATGGGCGAATGAGTGTTTCTGGCATAACACGATTTTACAGCAAGACAAACATAATCATATCCCCCGAACGGTCTGTTCGGGGGATGATTCGCCATTCTCTTAAGACATGAATGTAACAACTTTTACTTGTCGGTCAGGTCCACCCTTCCGGTGCGGATGGCATTCTTCACCTCGGCGATGTGCTGGGTGATCTTGATGTCGCGCGGGCAGGCCTCGGTACAGTTGAACACGGTACGGCAACGCCATACACCGTCCTGATCGCTCATGATCTCCAGCCGTTTCTGGGTAGCTCGGTCGCGGCTGTCGAACAGGAAGCGGTGCCCATTGACAATCGCTGCCGGGCCAACATATTCACGGTTTGCCCAGAACGGCGGGCATGAGGTGGTGCATGCCGCGCACAGGATGCACTTGGTGCTGTCATCAAAGCGCTCCTGCTGCTCCGGCGATTGCAGGCGTTCCTTGCCGTCGGCTGGCAGCGGCTCATCGTTGATCAAATACGGCAGCACCTTCTTATAGTGATCAAAGAACGGCTCCATGTCCACCACCAGGTCGCGGATCACGGGCAGGCCGAGCAGCGGCTCCACCACAATGGTGTCGCTGCCCACATCCTTCACCAGCATTTTGCAGGCCAGGCGGTTGCGCCCGTTGATGCGCATGGCGTCTGAACCGCAAATACCGTGGGCGCAGGAACGGCGCAATTTGAGGGTGCTGTCCTGATAATCCCGCACCTGTTCGAGCAAATCCAGCACGCGGTCGGTGGGGTCAGCCTCCACCACAAAGGTCTCGTAGTAGGGTTTATCAGCCTTTTCAGGCTGGTAGCGTTTTATCTTAAGCGTGATTTGCATAAAGGCTCCTCCAGTTCACCATTAATAGGTGCGTTCCTTGGGTTGGAAGCGTGTGATCGTCACAGGGCGGTAATCCAACCGCACCCGATCTCCATCCAACCAGGCCAGGGTGTGTTTAAGCCAGTTGCCGTCGTCACGGGTGGGGAAGTCCTCGCGGGCGTGTCCACCGCGGCTTTCCTGACGCGCCTGCGCAGATTGCGCCGTGACCAGCGCCAGGTCGAGCAGGTTGCCCAACTCCCATGTGTTAAGCAATTCCATGTTGAACACCTTGCTGGAATCGCGCACGCGCACGTGACCAAAGCGGGAACGCAGCTCCTGCACCTTGTCAATGGCGGCAGACAGCCCATCAGCGGTGCGGAACACGCCCACATTATCAAACATCACCGATTTCATCTCGCGCGCAATCACCGCAGCCGATTCCGTGCCGTCTGCGTTTTGCAGATTGGAGATGGTGCGCAGGGTGGCGTCCAGCGCATCAGCGGGCAACGGGGTCAGGTCGGCGCCATTTGCATAACGGGCAGCGTCCAACCCGGCGTGTTTGCCAAACACCACCAGATCCAGCAGCGAGTTGGTCCCCAGACGATTTGCGCCGTGCACCGAAACACAGGCACACTCACCGGCGGCGTACAACCCCGGCAGCACCGTACCGCGCGCGTCGATCACCACCTGACCGAGCTTGTTGGTGGGAATGCCCCCCATGGCGTAATGCGCGGTCGGCTGAATGGGAATGGGATGCTCAGCGGGATTTACTCCCAGATAGGTTTTGCAAAAATCTTCCACGTCAGGGATGCGCGAGAATATTTCATGGGCGGTCACCTGGTATGGGGAACCATCCGGACGGGTGCGGCCATCCTTCTCGGCGTAATAATTCACCGTCTCAGGACGGGCGTCCAGATACATATAGCGCTGTCCATTGATCCCCCTGCCTTCACGAATTTCGAGATAAATTGCCCGGCTGACCACGTCGCGCGAAGCCAAATCCTTCACCC
>DAOUGC010000057.1:0-31514 GCA_034429695.1 Levilinea sp. | reverse complement strand
ACCGGCAGACCGGCAATGGCGCGCAGGTATTTATCGCGGTTGGCAAGCCGCGCTGTCTTGCCGGACGAGGTTTTTACCAGCCATTGCCCGGTCACCAGGTACACGTCGCGCAGGGCAATGGCCGAGCCGCGGTTGACGCTGGCGCGAATGCCGTCTGCGATCTGTTCCTGCACGGCGGGGTCTTTGCTTTCCACTTCAGCCACGATCACCACATCCTCGGTGCCGCTCTCATCATTGAATATGCCAAACGCAGCCACCCGTCCGGCATGTACGCCGGGCGTTTCCATCGCCAGGCGTTCCAGATCCTGCGGGTACACGTTCTTGCCCGCCACAATGATCAGATCCTTCTTGCGCCCCGAGACGTACACCTCACCGTCGCACATAAAGCCGTAATCGCCGGTCAGATACCAGCCGTCCAGAAATGCCTTTTCGGTTTCCTCTGGGCGGTTGTAATAACCGGTCAACATGCAGTCCGATTGCAATGCCAGCTCACCCACCTGCCGCTCGGGCAGCTCCTGCCCATCCCTGCCAATCACTTTTACCTGTGTATTGCGGATGGGTTTGCCGCAGGACGGCATGAAGGTGGAAGGCTTGCCTGCCTGGGGCGGGCGCACCACGCGCTCCACCAGAAAGGCGTCGCGGTCAAACTCCAGCACGGTCAGCGGAGCGTCCACCCCGCCCTGGGTGACGGCAAACACATTTTCAGCCATGGCGTAAGATGCACCCAGCGCCGTTGACTTCAACCCGTAAGGCGCAAAGCGTTCAGCGAACGCCCTGTGGCTTTCGTGCCGCACCGGCTCAGAGCAGTTGATCACCGTCCGCCAGGTGGACAGATCAACGCCCTCCAGATGCCGGTCACGGATCTTCTGTGCGCAGAAGTTGTAGGAAAAATTGGGCAGCCATGAGAGCGTACCCTTATATGTCGATACGGCCTGCATCAACCGGTACGGGGCTTTCACCCAATCGAATGGCGACATCAGCACCATGCGCACGCCCATGAGCACCGGCTGCAGGAAGCCCGCGATCAAGCCCATGTCGTGATACAGCGGCAGCCATGAGACGATCACGTCATCAGCCGTCAAGCGAATGGCGTCAGCATAAGCATCCAGTTGATTGAAGATGGCGCGGTGAGACAGCGCCACACCCTTTTGCAACCCGGTGGTTCCGCTGGAGTGTTGCAACAACGCGATCTCATCTTCATCACGGCTCATGCCGTGCAGGGTGGCCCAGTCTGGCTCGATCTCGCGCGACACATGATCGGCGATGATCACCGCACGCACCGAATCATCAGGACGCAGGGCGGCGCGCACTTCTTCCTCAAATTCGGCATAGGTCAGGATCGCCGCTGGGCGGGTGATGCCAACCAGCGAAGCCAGGTCGGCACGGTAGCGTTCAGGCAGCAGCTTTTCAGTCAAAAATGGCATGATGCTGGGGATGGCGCCGTGCAGCATGGCGCCGTAAAAACTGCACACCAGATCGCGCCCGTGCTGCAGGATCAGGATCACCACCTCGCCCGGCTGGATGCCAGCAGCCTCAAGCGCAACGGCAAACGCAGCCGCGCCGCGCACCAGTTGCCCGTAAGCCAAATCCCGATCCGGCTGACCGGCGTGTTGCAACACCACGGCGCTGCGATCAGGATGCAGGCGGTAATGCTCGTGTATTTTTTGTGGAATGGTTGTCATAAAATGAAGGAAAGCTGTGATCCCCGCCGCTTACTGTCGGGCAGCGATGAAAGCAGCCAGTTCTTCAATGGTGTCAAAGTTATCGCGGGTGATCTCGAAATCTTCAATCCGCACCCCAAAATGATCCTCCACCAGCAACGCCAGGTCAACGGCATGCATGGAATCCACCAACCCGGATGAAAGCAGGGCTTCGTCCGGTTGGATTACGCGGTTGGGTTTCTTGAGGATTTCCTTTGCGATCAGGGTTTGCAGTTGTGCGACAGTATCAGCGCTCATGGGTTTTCCTTCCTGTTGACGAGTGGTTGCGAAGGGATGATACCACAATCAGCGCGCCGGGGCGCTGACCTTTTTGGGTTGTTTTTGACGGGCACGGCGTTGGTCCAGTGCGGTGCGGGTTGCCCAGCGCAGGCGCTCGGGCAGGCAGCGCCGCCAGGCAGCCGTCAGCGCGCCAACCTCTGCCAACGCCGGTGATTTCTCTGCAAAAACAGCCCGCACGTACATGTGGGTGGCGCTTTCCAGCACTTTCAGCAGGCGTGGATATTCACTCAACCCCTGACTGCTCACAGCCAGGAACTCCAGCGGGGTCATGCTTTCATCTGCGCCGCGCGGCGAAAGCGAGAGACGCACGCGCCAGTACAGGCGGCGGGCCGGGTCGGAGGGCAGGCGCTGCCCGCGCAGGCCGGCATTGACCAGCATGCCCAGCCGCAATACCCCGATGATCAACCCCAGCGCCACGATTACGCCGATCAATATGCCGGCATTGCGGCTGATGGTGAAAGCCGGAACCTTGCCTTTCAGTTCCTGCTCACCGGCTTCCTCCTCCTGAATATCGGTGTAATGCACGGCGGAAAGCGCCGGGGTGGGTTCAAACTCCACCCAGCCGATCCCGGAGAAGTACACCTCCACCCAGGCATGCGCCGCCGAAGCCGGGATGCGGTACGCCCCGCGAGCGTAATCGTACTCGCCCAGGGCGTAACCGGTTGCCACCCGCGCGGGTATGCCCTGGGTGCGCAGCATGACCGTCATGGCAGACGCAAAATAGCTGCAAAAGCCCTGCTGGCCTTCAAACAGGAAATAATCCACCACATCCCGTCCGGCGGGCGGAGCACCCACTTCAAGCGCGTAAGGATAAGTACTGCGCAAATAATCCTGAATGACAATCGCCTTGTCGTAAGCCGTGTCGTGGTCCGCGGCAATGCGCCCCGCCAGGGTGCGCACGCGTTGCGGCAGGCTTTCAGGCAGTTGCAGATACTCTTCGCTGACCTCATCCGGATAATGGTCACTGGCGGCGCGCAATTGATTGGCAGTGACATCGGTGGCGTACGAAATGACGTTATATTCATTCACCCTGCCGTTCAGCACAACCCCACCACCCGCTGAGATCAGGGGTTGCGCGGCGGGTGGGCTCCACACCGGGTCCGCCACCGAGAACAACGTCCCGCCGTGCTGCGCGACAATCTCAAATTGCTGGCGCAGCACATAACGACCGACGGGCAACTCCGCCTGCACCACCTCGCCGATGGGCGGCAAATCCTCATCAAAGGGCGCGTTTCTCGCCTGTGTTTCCAGCGCAGGGGTCTCCCAGCCGCGCCCGGTGTATACCGCCAGCAGGCTGCTGCGGAAGTAATACTGACGGGGCGGGCGTCCGGGCAGGCCGCCGGCTTCACGTGGAGGTGGGGGAGGATCAGACAGTTCAACGTACATCACTGTCTTGAAGTTGTTGGGAATGGGTGCGCCGATCTCGAGCATGGCAGGGGTTTCAATGTTCACAGCAGCGTCCACCGCAGCCAGGGTGGGCAGCGGGGCATGTTGAACCACCGGCGCTTCCTCTGGCGTGAGCATGTCCTCCAGTTGCTGCCAGCCCTCCGGTGATGCCAGCAGGGCAAACAACCGTGCGGCTAAAACCAGCAACAGCGTTATAGCCAGCGCACTGACCGGCCATTCGCCCAGTTCGTCTGGATAATCCACTCCACGCGCTGTCCACGCGCCGCGCATACCGGTGAACGCCGTGCGGGCGATCATCACTGCCGCCAGTCCAAAGAACAGCATGTACAGCCCCAGTCCGGTTTCACCCCAGATGGCGTTAATGGTCAGCAGGATGCCGGCGGGAGCCAGCCCTGCCAGCGCCTGCCTGCGGCGAATCACACACCAGCACAGCCAGACAAGCACAAACCACGCCAGCAGCGCCGCCAGCAAGCCCACCATGCCGCGGTCGGTCACTTCCTGTCCGGCAGCAAGGCGCTCCAACCAGCCGCTCACCCGTCCGAAAAATGCCCACAGGCGAATGTTCATGCCGGTGGCAAGGTCATTAAGGTTTTGCGAAAAGACGATCAGCATCTCTGGCACAATGCGCCCGACCGCCTGAACCGAAAAAGCGCCGCCCATTACCAGCACAAACACAAAGGCAAACCAGCCGCGAAACCGGGATACCGCCAGCATTGCGCCAAACAACACCGCCAGCAGGAACTGATCCAAAATCGGCTCAGGATAACGCATCCAGGCTGCTTCACGGAAGGAGGCAGCCATGACCCCCGCCACGGCTCCCAGCAGCGTCAGGTTGATCCATTGCGACCGGAAAAACGCCAGCAGTCCGTTTTGCCAGCGGCGGGTGAAGCCCGTCATGATCAGGCGGGCGCCCATCACGGAGCCGCCTTTTCAACCAGGCGTGGGGTGGCGCTGGCGATCACCCGCCCCGTACCAAGCGTCTTGAACTCCCAGCGGCGCAGCGCGCCGTGTACGCCGAGCACAGGGTGGATCTGCTCGCGGCGGATCACGGTCACAGCCAGGCCCATTCCCGCCAAACCCTGACGCGCAGCTTCGACCCGTCCCTGTGGATCAGCATTGAGATCAAATGAAGCGGGGTCCAGCAGCAGCACGCGCGCCGTTCCCTGAACATTATTTGCCGGGCCGCCGGTTTGTCCCAGTGCCTCACGCCAGGCTGTGTTCAACGATGGAGTTATCACCACCAACAGGTCCTGCGCGCGTGCCAGCAGGCGCGCCTGCTGCAGGGTTTGTTTAAGGTTCTGGTCGGCGGGTTGCACCGGCGCAAGCGCGCGCATGATCGGCCAGATGTTATCCCTGCCAGCCCTGGGCTGCAGGGGAGCCTGCATACCGGCGGCATACACTCCCACCGCCATGCCTTCCTGCAGGAGCAGCGCCGCCAGAGAGGCCGTCAGGATCACCAGCGCCTCGAGTGTATCGGGCAGCAGGGAGGGTTGCGCGGGCTGCGGCAGGTGCTGGCGTTCACCCCCGATGTAAGCCGTGAGGGAAGCATTCTCCTGCGCCCCGGCGGCAAGCAGATGAACATCGGTCACACGCTGGACACCGGCGTCAAAGTCGGGGATCAGCCAGGCCACCGCTGATGATTCCGGCTCAAACATCTTTACAAATGGCGCAGAACGGCGCGCCGTGGTACGCCAGTGAATACGGCGCAGCGGATCACCCGGAGCATAGGGGCGGGTGGTGGCAGCATGAATGGTCTCAGCCGGGCTGGGTTGGCGCAAACGGCGCTGCGCACCGCGTGCATGAGCGTGCGGGATCAATTCAGCGGGCAATTGCGCCAGTGGCGGGTAAACGATGATCTCACTGGTTGTCTGGTGGCGGATGCGCGCCTGAAACACGCCAAACGGTTCACCCAGCAGCACTTCCCACGGCCCCAGGCGGTAGACGCCGCGCCTGGCGCACAGCATGTGGGAACGCCATTCGTTTGATCCACGCCCCGCCACAGCCTGCACACTGGAAACAGAATAGGATGGAATTTCAGAGCGGTCAAGGTATTCAGCCCACAGCACCGGCAGGCGCGAATGGTTTTCCAGCCGCAGCACTTCCTCCAGTTCATCCCCCACCTGAAAGGCACTGTAACGCAGTTTGCGGCTGCACTCCACACGGGTCGCCATCTGGCGCGCCCAAATGTAACCCACCAGGCACATACCCGCCAGCAGCGCTGCTGCAAATGCCAGCGCCTGGGATGGATACAGGATATGCCAGATCAATGCAAGCAGGAAAAGCACAGGCAGCCACGGCTGGCGCAACTCCACTGAGGCTTCCCCACGGGGGGTGGTAATGCGCCGCAGGCTGCGCAGGCGCTGGATCAGCCAGCGGTAAGCGTTCATGCTGTCACTTATCCCTGGCGATACTCCGCCAGCATTTCATCAAAACGAACGGCGCTGTCCGCCAGCCCGCCGGGGCGATTGCGCGCCAACCACACATCGTTGAAATCAACGCGCAGTTGCTCCACATCCGCGGCAAGACCGGAGACATTCACACCGGGCAGATCAAAGGCATAACGGGCACGGTCGCAGGCGTGGCGCATCAAACGCAACACCAGGCTGAATTCATCGCGGATCAACGCGCCGTCCACGCGGGTCATGCCGTCAGCGCCCACCCGCTGCAGCAGATTGTCAATGACGGCAGTGGTGCGATCAAAACGCCGCGCCAGATCTGCAGCCGACCAGTCGCCGTCATCCGCCAACCGGATCAGCGGCGACGCCTGTCCCTGCGTTTGCGCTGCCGCGATGGCGATCAATTTTTGCGGGTATTCACGCAATTGAGCGACAGGCCAGCGCAGCACCCAGAACAGCACAGACGAATTGGGGATGAAAATTCCCGGAATTTCATAAATACTACCGATCTCATAAGCCAGTTCACCGGCCGCACCGCCCGGGTCGTCAAAAGCAAAGCGTGAGAGCATCGCTTTCACTGTCTGTGGGTCAGTGGCTGTGCGTTTTGCCGCCGCCACATTCCAGCCAGCGGCAGCGCCGAGCATAAACCCAAGGTAACTGACCGGCAGTGGCTGCCAGTGCCCAAAATCGCCCCAGTCCGTATTGAGATAGCCAATCGCCCCATGCTTCAACCCGTTTTCAGCGGCATTGATCAAATTGCCAAGCGCGTTGCGTGTTCGCCCGCCCAGGCTGTTCCATGAGGATGTTCCGGGGCAGACGTAAAAATTGAGACCTGCCTCACGAAACAGGGGACACTCCCGCTCAAATGGATGCACGTCTTCATAGCCCCACAGCAGGGCAATCGCGTCACGCGGAAGCTCGGGTACAAATTGCGGCTGCTGGGTGATGATATCGCCCCAGAACTGCATGGTGCGCCCCCGCCGCGAAACTTCAGCGTACACCTTCTGTAAAAATTCCAGATACACCCGGCCAAGCCCGTGTTCTTCCACTGCCGACCGGCTTTGCCCCTGTCCAAGGTCAAAAGTTTCGTCCAGACCAACATTGAACTGGCGGCTGGAGAAATTCGGCAACAATTCATCGTACAGGTCGCGCAGCAGTTCCAGACTGCCGGGGTGCAGCGGCGCCAGGCTGAATGGTCCCGGCTCGCGTCCCCACGGCACTTCAAATTCATCCATCGTCTCTGCCAGTGGGCTGTAACGGGCGTGCTTCAACCAGCGCGCCATGTGCCCGAACGAATTTTGATTGGGAACCAGCTCAACAAAGCGCTCACGGCAAAAAGAATCCAGAATCAAAATCTCCTCAGCGGTGAAAGGGCTGGCCTGCGCCCATACGTCACGATGGCCGCAGTAAGCAAAGGTATGCTCGGTGTACAACTGGAACTGATTGATCTTCCAGCCCGCCAGACGCTCCACCAGATCCATTACGGTTTCCAGGGTTGGAACCTTGTCGCGGCTGATATCCAGCATCACACCGCGTACGGGATAATCCGGCCAATCCTCCATCAACATGCAGGGCAATTCCCGCCCTTCAACCTGTTCCAGCATCTGCGCCAGGGTACAGGTTCCATAAAACAATCCCGCTTCGTCATGTGCGCGCAGGTCAATCCGCTGAGGCATGATCTCCAGACGATAGCCCTCCGGCTGGCGTATCTGTTGTGGCTGAAGGGATAACTCCACCACAATTTGCCCACCTTTCGGGGCCCTTCCGGCAGCGAGCTGCAAGGCGCAACCCCGCCTGGAGAAGGCAGCCCGCAACCGGGAAGCAATCAGCAATACACGCCCGTCTGGAGTAGCAGGTAGCGGTGGAATACTCAGGATGCCGTCCGTACCAAGCAGGCAAACGCCATGCAGGGTGGACATGGAACGTGGTTCAGGCAACAGGTTCAAGGGCGCCTCTATTCAGGAATGGATTTTCAATTGAAATACGGGTTTTCGGTATCGCGCAGCATCCGCAGAAAAACCTCGACCACGGCGGGGTCAAACAGGATGCCGGCGTTTCTCTCAATATATTCAAATGCGACGGCCGGCTCCCATGCGTCGCGCTGTGGCCGGGGCGAGGTGAGGGCATCAAACACATCCACCACGGCAAAGATGCGCGCCGGGAATGGGATTTGTTCACCAGCCAGCCCGCGCGGATAGCCGCTGCCGTTCCAGCGCTCCTGGTGGCAATAAGGGATATCCAGCGCGTTGCGCAGGTAAGAGATCGGCGAGAGCATGCGGTAGGCGTTCCACGGGTGCTGCCGGATCAGGTCCCATTCCTCGGGGGTCAATTCTCCCGGCTTGTTGAGCACCGTATCCGGAATGGTCACCATGCCAACATCATGCAGCAGCGCCCCCCTGCGCATATTGACCAGTTCGGGATCGGGGATGCCCATGCGGTTCGCCAGACGCAGGCACAATTCAGCCAGACGCCGGCTGTGGCCATCAGCAGAGTGATCGCGCCGGTCAAGGGAACTGGCCCAACTTTCGATGGTGGCGTCATAGGCAAGGGTCAACTCGTCATTGGAGAATTGCAATTTCTCCAGCAACTCGGCATTATCAATTGCAATGGCCGCCTGCCCCGCAACCGATTCAAGAAACTCCAGCCATTCCGGGTCAGATGGATGAGGTTTGCGGTGGAAGGTTTCCAGCACACCTTTGATCTCACCCTTCACAATCAAGGGAACCACAAAGTAAGCCTGAATACCCTCGGTTGAAAACCAATCGGGCAGGTTGCTCGCGGGTGGCTCACGGGTCAGGTCGGGCAACTGCACTGTGCGGCGTTCCATGGCTGCCATGCCTGCCATGCCTTGACCAAGGCGCACCCGCGCCCGCTCGTGATGTTTTTGATGGAAACCCTGCCCTGCGGCATATTCGAGCAGGAAGGTGAATGGGTTAAGCAGCAAAACGTCTGCAGCATCTGCCTGCAACTGGGTGGTGATCTGATCCACCAGTACTTTCAACGTGACACGCAGATCCAGGCTGGCCGAGATGGCAGTATTGATGGCACGCAGCGAGGTCAGTCGTTGCAAACGGCGCTGGGTTTCTTCAAACAGGGTGGTGCGGTGAATGGAGTTGGCTGCCAGGTCAGCAATGGCGCACATCATGCGAAAATCTGATGAATTAATCTCATTGGAGCAACCCACGCCAAGCATTCCAATGGCAATGCCCTGCACCACCAGCGGCACAGTGGCAACCGACCTGAAACCAACCAGCAAGTTGCCGCGGTGAAGCGTATTGATCGACTTGGGATCATTGGATAAAAATGGCATGCCGGCCATCAACATGCGCACTGCCATGCTGGACTCATCCGCACTCAGGCGGGAACCCTCCACATTGCGTACGTTCCCCGCCACCCTATCCACCACAATCTCCTGGTTGGATGGATCAAGCGAGAGAGCCACAGCCGCATCCGCTTTCATCAAGAGCATCAGGTGATCCAGGATCACCTTGAGGGTGTCGGCGCGGGTCTGCACATTGCGCATCGCCGAAGCAAGAGCCACAATGGCATCCCGTTCAATCTCGCGTTGCTTGCGTTCAGTGATGTCCTCAAAGGTGGTGTCAAAGTACAGCGCTTCACCGGTGACCGGGTCACGCACAACGTGGCTGGACACCGCCCCCCACAAATGGGTTCCGTCCCTGCGTTTTAACAGGGTTTCATTTCCCACCAGCCGCCCAGAACGGATCAACCGGTCAGAAAACTCCTTGCGCTGCTCTCGATGCACATACAGATCTGCCATGGTTGCTTTTTGCAGCTCTTCAAACGATGAATAACCCACCATCGAGAGAAAAGCCTGGTTTGCCATCAGGAAATGCCCTTCAGCCCCGGGGGTATTGCGAAGAACGCCAATGGAAAGATTTTCCACCAGCGAGCGGAAACGCTCTTCGTTTTCGCGTAACGCGTTTTCGGTGCGTTTGCGTTCAATGGCGCGCGAGACCTGCTCAGCCACAAAGTTCATCAGGTTCAGGTCATCCTCAGAATAGCGCACCCCCGGCTCATACGTCTGCACCACCAGAGCGCCAAGCACCTGATCACCGGTGAACATGGGCACGCCCAGCCAATCAACAGCCGCCGTGCCGTGGGACCCAACCAGACCGTCCTTCACAAGCTGAAGGGCAACCTCGGGGAACGTCAATAGAGGTTTTCCAGTGCGAATCACATAACCGGTCAGGCTGTCACCCATGGTGATTGGCGCCGGTTGGGTATCATTTTCATCGCAAAAATAAGGGAATTCGATCAGATTGCTCTCTTCGTTATAAAGAGCGATGTAAAAATTACGCGCATCGATCAACCGGTCAATGGCGGCATGTACTTTTACATATAACTGATCCAGCGATTCCACCGTTGCGGAGTTTTCAGAGATTTCAAACAAAACCGACTGCAGCATCTCGGCGCGTTTGCGCTGGGTGATATCCTGCCCGACGGCAAAAAAGGTATAAGGCACTCCGCTTTCGTTCAACAACGCACGCGAATAGTGGCGCAACCAGCGCAAACGTCCGCTGCGGTTGATGATGCGTATTTCGCTCACCACCGCCTTGCCCTGATAAAAATCTTCGCGGTGCTGTTTGAGGATTTCGTGGTCCTCCGGCAGGCAAATATGGCTCCAACTGCCCACTTCCATCAATTCCCGGACCGTGTATCCGGTGATCTGGTCAAACCTGCCTGAGGCGAAATCCACGATTAATTTTCCGCTGTCATCAATCCGCCCCGAATAGGAGTAATCGGAGATCATGTTGGCCAGCTCGCGATAGCGCTCCTCCGCATCCGACAGGTCGACGCCGGATAGCGTTTCACCCAGGTTCAACAGGCTGTTCCGGTCCCTGGCAAATCGCAATATGCGCTGAAGATCATCTCCGTCGCCCCTCACGGCAGTTTCCGCACCGTTCATTCTGGCTGCCGCGCGTATGGCTTCGCTCTCTTCCCCCATTAAAACCACCAACGGCGTCTGATCACTGGCAGTGCGCAGTTGCGCCAGCGCCCCGGCAATCTCCCCCTTGGTTAATGCAGCATCCACCATGACCACGTCGTAGGGCTTTTTCAGGTATTCAAGCCCTTCTTCCAGGCTGCTGCAGGTATCCAGTTGAAGTGGGTTTTCCTTCGCAGATTGTTCCGCTGTGCTGCGGCCAGGTAAAACCAAAAAATCCAGACCGTTTTGGGCAAACACAGCCTGCAGGGATTGTATATCACCGCCTATGGGTTCAATGACCAGGATTCTCATAACGCATCAAGTTCAAAAAAGAAATTCGCCGAAATTGATCGCAATGCAGGCTTACATGCGGCGAATTACTGGAATGGGCCGTCAACCATGCTTCTTTCCATATAAGGTGGATTACCCGGCTGTTATTCTAGTATAGCATTTTACTTCAATGATCTTGTGATAAACTCATCTCAAGTTTATTCTGCATTCACCAGGGGAATACCCATGCAACATTTTCTCGTTGAAATCACCTATACTGCTCCCGCTGAAGTCATCGCTGGCATTGTGGATGCCCACCGCGCCTTTCTACAGACCGGTTACGAAAAAGGCTGGCTGTTGCTCTCGGGTCCGCTGTCCACCCGCACCGGCGGGGTGGTGATCGCCCGCGCCCCCTCCGAGGAAGACCTGCGCGCCTTTTTTGCCAATGACCCCTATCACCTCAACGGGGCGGCAGAATATCGGTTTGCATCATTCAACCCGGTTAAGCGTCAGGCGTTCATGGAAGACTGGCTGACCCATCCGGATGGCATGGAAAAATAGGAGCTGGAACATGGCGGTGTTTCTGGAACGATTAAAAAACGGCAGAGTCCTGGTGAGCGACGGGGCAACCGGAACCAATCTGCAAAGGCGCGGCTTGCCCGCCGGGGCAGCGGCTGAAGTGTGGGTACTGGAACGACCGGAGGAGATCCTCCAACTGCACCGCGATTTCATCTCAGCCGGCTCCGACATCATCCTCACCTGCACCTTCGGCGGTACGCTGCTGCGTCTGGGCCAATCCGGGCTGGCCGAACGGGCGGTTGAGGTCAACCGCACGGCAGTCGGGCTGGCAAAACAGGCTGCCGATGGCAGCGGTGCGTTGATCGCAGGCTCCATTGGCCCGCTTGGGCATCTATTAAAGCCGCTTGGCCCGCTGGACGAAAGCGAAGCCGCTGAAAACTACCGCCAGCAGGCGCAGACGCTGGTGGAAGCCGGTGTGGATTTGCTGGTGGTTGAAACCCAGTTTGACATGACAGAGGCATCCATTGCTGTACGCGCAGTACGCAGTGTAACCGACCTGCCGCTGGTGTGCTCATTCTCCTTCGACCGCGGTACACGCACCATGATGGGTGTGCGCCCACGCCAGCTTGCCACTGAACTGCCCGCGCTTGGTGTGGATGTGCTTGGGATCAATTGCGGGCGCAGCCTGGATGAAAACCTGAAATCCTTGATCGAATTAAAAGCCGCGCTCAACGAAGCAGGGCACAACCTGCCGATCTGGTTCAAACCCAATGCCGGCCTGCCCGAAATGGACGCCGAAGGCCGCCCCACATACAACCTGTCCCCTGAGGGCATGGGCGCCGGTGTGGTGGAATGGGTGGAAAACGGCGCTTTGGTGGTGGGTGGTTGCTGCGGAACCAGCCCGGAGCATCTCAATGCAATCCGCACCCATCGTGACGTTCTGGCAGCCGCCAGTACCAACGGATAACCCCTCTTCATGCCGATCACGGTCACCTTTCAGCCTTCCGGACGCCGGGTAACGGTCGAACCCGGAAGTGATCTGCTGGAAGCCGCCCAGCGCGCCGGTGTTGACCTTAACGCCGTGTGCGGTGGGGTGGGCATTTGCGGCATGTGCCGCATCCGCCTGCTCTCCGGCAGGGTGACCTCTCCCACTCCTGACGAGCAGCACGAACTGACCCCTGACCAATTGTCAGCCGGGTTGCGCCTGGCGTGCCAGTGCCGGGTTGAGACCACCGACGTGCTGGTGGACGTGCCGCCCGAATCTGCTCTGCTGGCTTCGCGCCTGCAGACTGAAGGCGATGACCTGGGCGAAGCCCTGCTCGACCCACCCATACGGTGGGTGGATGTGAGGCTTGACCCACCGGATCATCATGACCTGCGGGCCGACCTGACCCGCCTGCAACAGGCGCTTTCCCGTGTGGATCCAATTGAAACAACCACAGACCATGGGAATCCCGGTTCAGCAGCGTTTACGTTGGCAAGCCAACTGAACGCCAGTTCAGCAGCGCTTGCTTTGGCAAGCCAACTGAACGCCAGTTCAGCAATGTATGCCCACGCCAGCCAACGATTACGCGCACAAAACTGGCAGGCCCGCATCGCGCTCTTCGCAGATCAAAATGAACCCCACCTGGCGGGTGTGCTTCCATACGGCGCATCCCCTTACGGCATGGCGGTTGATATCGGCTCGACCAAGCTGGCGGCCTACCTGGTCAATCTCGAAACCGGTGCGGTCATGGCGCAACAGGCAGCCATGAACCCGCAGATCGCCTACGGCGAAGACGTGGTCAGCCGGATTGCCTTTGCCAATCAATGCGAAGAAAACCGGTTGCAGTTGCAAACCCGGCTGGTGGAAGAACTCAACCAATTGGTTGACGGTCTGGCGCAAAAAGCGGGCATCCAACGGGATGAGATCGTTGACGCGGTGCTGGTGGGCAACACCATCATGCATCATCTCTTTTTGCATTTGCCGGTGGAACAACTGGGCGCCGCGCCGTACGTGCCTGCGGTGGCCCAGCCGCTGGACCTGCCGGCTGCCGACGTGGGTCTGCGTCTCTCCCCTGGTGCGCACATGCACCTGACCGCCAACATCGCCGGTTATGTCGGCGGCGACCATGTAGCCGCCCTGCTTGCCACCAATGCTGTAGAACGACTGGGGGCAGGTGCGGCGGCGTCTCCTGCCGTGTTGGTGGATATCGGCACCAATACCGAGATCAGCCTGGTGCACGCCGGACGCATTTTTACCTGCTCCACCGCCAGTGGGCCGGCTTTTGAAGGTGCGCACATTCAATTTGGCATGCGTGCAGCAGCGGGAGCCATCGAACGGGTGCGCCTGACCAGGGATGGGGATATTGAATTGCAAACCGTGGGTGGGGTTTCACCGGTGGGGTTGTGCGGCACGGGCATTTTGCACGCCATTGCCCAATTGCTGGATGCCGGACTGCTGGACATGCGCGGAGCTTTCGCCCGCCAGGGTCACCCCGCACTGATAAAAAACGCGTTTGTACTGGCTGCAGAGCAAATCAGCGGGCACGGACAGGCCATCACCCTGTCGCGCTCAGACGTGCATGAGATCCAGCTTGCCAAGGGAGCCATTCGCACCGGAATTGACATTTTGCTTGAAGCCGCCGGGTTGTCTGCACTCGAAATCGGCGACTGGTTTATCGCCGGAGCGTTTGGAACCTATCTGGATCTGTATGGAGCCGTGCGCATTGGCATGTTCCCGGATGTCCCCCTGGAGCGCTTTCATCAAGTGGGCAATGCCGCCGGTGTCGGCGCACGCCGCATGTTGGTTTCAGCCAGACAACGCAAGACCGCAGCACGCCTGGCTGCGACTTCGGAATATATTGAATTAACCGTGCATGCGGGGTTTTCTGACCGTTATCTGGCTTCCATGTATTTTCCCGCTTAATCAGCGGCCACAACGCAATTGCGCCCCTGTCGTTTTGCCTGATAGAGCGCCTCATCGGCAGCGTTGATCAACGTTTCCATGCTGATGCCATGCTCAGGGTAAGCCGCCACCCCCACACTGATGGTGAAACCCAAATGTTTGCCGCGCAAATCCACCGTCAAACGGCTGATCTCTTCACGCAGTTGTTCAGCCCGTTCGATGGTATTCTCCAGCGAAGTTTCCGGCAGGATCAACAAAAACTCCTCGCCACCATAACGGCAGGCAATATCGTCGCCGCGTTTGTGGCTCAACAGATATTTTCCCAGTTCTTTCAGCAACAGATCACCAGCGCGGTGGCCGTATGTGTCATTGAACTGTTTGAAATTATCCAGGTCCATCATAATCAACCCGAGATGGCGGTCATAACGGGTGGCGCGGCGCAATTCAAGCTCGAAAGCCTCTTCCATGTAACGCCGGTTGTACAACCCGGTTAATGGATCGCGGATGGATTGCAAGCGCAGCGTTTCACGCAGGCGAATGTTGGCCAGCGACATGGCGATGTTATCAGAAACGGTGCTCGCCAGTGGTTCCCATCCGGCGTCAACCTGTGATGCCAGCGAACGCAGATGATACACTCCCATGGTCTCACTCTGGGCGATCAGGGGAATGCAGATGTAACTTTCCGGCGGCTTATCATTTTCTTCAAAATGATGGCAGTTGAGATCCACAGACGAGTCCTGCACCCGGTGCGCCCGCCCTCTGCGCAACCCCCAGCACAGGTCAGGCGAAAAATCTGCCGGTCTGAACCCCTCGGGACCCCACACCGCCACAGATTCCACCAGGTTGCGTGAATCGTTAATGATATACAGGGCGCCGGTGTGTCCGGGAAACAGTCGCCGTGAAAATTCGGCCACCACGCTGTACGCCTCGGCGGGTGTTGCGCAGGAATGAAGCAGGTCGCTCATTTCAGAAAGCTGGGTCATCTCGCGGTTGTGACTTTCCAGCGATTGCACCGTACTCATCAGGCGCTCGTTGGCTGCCTGCAAATCTTTGCCAGCCTTTACCCGGTCAGTCACGTCACGGAATGACCAGACCCGCCCGGCAATGTGATCGCCAATGCGGTGGGGTGCGATGTGCCATTCGAAAACGCGTCCGTCCAGCATGTTAAGCAGGTTGGTTGCCTCGCGCAATGGTTGGGTGACCACTCCGCGCTTGTACCCATCAAAAGCCGAAGGGTCCTGTACACGTACTGGAAACACCGACAGGGGACCTTCCTCAGCCTCCTGCCAGTTTTCGGGCAGATTCCACATGCGCAACAGGCGGTGATTAAAGGTCACCACGCGCAGGTTAAGATCAAGCACCAGAAGACCATCCGCGGATGACTCCAGCGTGGATCTTAACAACGCAAGCGAGTTTTCCAACTCGCGCTCAAACCGTTGCCGGTCGGTGATGTCGCGCACAAACGCAAGCAGCGCCGGTCTGCCCTCATACTCCATCACACTGGCATTGAGTTCAACTGCCAGGGAGTTTCCATTGCGGTTGATCATCTCAGCCGCCCAGTTGCTGATCGATTTTCCCTCCATCACCCGCCCGTAAAGGAGGTTCAATCCATCATGATACTCGGGGAAGAAATGGTCGTGCGCCCGGGTCTCCACCAGGTCAACCACATCGTACCCCAGCATGGCGGCCAACTGCATGTTTAGATAGCGTAAAAAGCCGTCCTGCAGGATCAAAACGCCATCGCTCGCATTTTCAATCAGGTTACGGTACTTGTCTTCGCTGCTGCGCACGGCTTCCTGCAGTGCACGGATGTGAGTGATATCGCGCAGAGCCAGCACCCGCCCAATCACGCTTTCAGCGGAATCCAGCAGTGGGAAAACCCGCATGTCGTGGATGCGTTGATCAGCTCCTTCTCCCAGAGTGATTTCCTGTTCGCGCTGGTCTGTCTCGCCAATATTATCAAAGATAAAACGACATTGCCCCGGCAAAACATCATCCACCGATTGCCCAATGGGCTTGTCAGGCAGGCAACCCACCACTTTTAATGCAGCAGGGTTGGCGTCAATAATGCGGTTATGCATATCCAGCACGATGATCGCATCCGTCAACGAGTCGATCAGGCTGCTGCGCGTTACCGGAGGGACGTTCAACAGGTTGTAATTGATCACCCCCCAGGCAAACACCAACTGGGTAACCATGAACGCCAGGGGAGTCAAAGCAACGCCGTCAAACGGCAGAATCCCCAGCCGATCCAGCAGGTTTGCCCCCCACGGAACGAGCAAACCCACCAGCAGCACCGCCAACTGTGCACGATAACGGGGTGATGCGGCAAAGCCGCGCACGATCAGAAACGCCGTGCCCAGCAAAATTGCATAGGCCATCACCAGATGCAGCATGGCCGGGAAATTAAACAGCATTTTCCATGCGCCGCTTTGTTGCACCACCCGCAGGTTAACCAGGTGATGCAGTGGGTCGGTATAGAGCACCAGCATGCCGATTAACCCCTCACCCATCACCAGCAGCCACTGGCGCAGGTTGAGCCGCCGGCGCAGGTGGATATATTCAATCGCAAAAGCCAGTGCGGAGCCAGGCAAAATGAGCATGCCGGTGGCAGCAAGCACAGCCCCGGCTGTCGCCACCTGCATACTGAACGGGGACATGAGCAGGACAGAACCGGCGCATAGCATTGCGTGAGCAAATGCAGTCAGGATGAACGGCAATGAGCCGGGTATGCTGCGGCGAATCCATAACCAGATCATGATCAAAATCGAAACGATTCCGACCATCAGCAGCGGTATGGATTGCACCAGCAAGTTCAACGTCATAACCACTTCTCGCCCAAAGTAAAATGGATGGAGAACAACTCCAATCAATAGATTATACGAGAAACAATAATGGATGAAGCAGGCAAAATGCAAGTCTTTGTTCCTGCCAGATGCTGGCTGGGACGAAAAGTATTGCCGCTTGTTTACTTCGTGTTACACTAATCCCACCGACTGATGATGGAGCAAAATCGTGGACGTTACCCTCAAACCGATCACCCGTGACAACTGGTTAACCTGCATCAAATTGCACGTATCGGCCGACCAGGTCAATTTTGTCGCGCCAAACGCACTTTCGCTGGCTGAAGCGCGCTTCAACCCGGAGTGTTCAACCCTGGGCCTCTTTGACGGAGAGCAGATGGTGGGATTCGCCATGTATGGCTACGATGGCAAAGAGGATGCCTACTGGATCATTCGCCTGATGGTGGCGCAGGATTTGCAGGGCAAGGGTTACGGCAAAGCCGCCATGCTGCGGCTGATCGCCATGCTGCGCGCCACCGGTGTAAAACGGTTGCGCATCAGCTACAGCCCCCTGAATGAGGTTGCCCGCCGCCTGTACACCGGTGTGGGGTTTCGCATCACCGGTGAAATCATTGATGACGAAGAAGTGGCAGAGTTCGACCTGTCCGCCGCATGACAGACAATTTCATTTAAATTCAAAAGACCGCCTGAATAATCAGGCGGTCTTGATTTTTTATCATTCACCGCTTATCCGGCGCGCACAGAGATCTTGCGGGTGCGTGCGCCCTGCGCCTTGGGCAGGTGCAGCATCAGCACGCCGTCGCGCACAGTGCCTTCGATCTTCTCACGGTCAATTTCATTGGACAATACAAAGCTGCGCTCCCAATCGCCCACGCCGTACTCAGCGTAACTGAGGGTGCGGTCTTCATACAGCACCGGTTCAATATGCGCGCGGATGGTGAGGGTATTCTTTTCCAGGGTTACATCCACAGCCTGCTCATCAGCGCCGGGCATATCCGCCAGCACAACGATCTCGGCGCTGGTTTCGTAAATATCCACCCTGGGAGAGTACACCCGCGCATCACGGGTGCGTTCGACATCCTTCAAATCGCCATTTTGTTCAGTGTTTTTTAGTTCGCGTTCATCAGTCATGGTTCACCTCCGTTATCGCACAAGGCTCTGGACGGAAATCTTGCGCGGCTTGTCCGATTCGGCGCGCGGCAGCGAAATGCTCAACACGCCATCTCGCAAATCAGCAGTCACATCATCGGCATTCACCGGAAAAGGCAGCTCAATGGTGCGGGTGAAATACCCATGGGTGCGCTCCTGGCGGTGATAATGCTCGCCTTCAGCCAATTCGGGTGATTTGCGCTCGCCCTTGATCGTCAGGGTTTCGCCGACCACTGAAATATCCAGATCCTCGCTGGACACACCCGGAATTTCAGCCGTCACCACCGCACCTTCCTCGCCCGACCATACATTGATCGCCGGAAATGAGGGAACTGCCATGGTGCGCATCTCGCGCTGCATGCGATTAAGTTCGTCCCAGATGCTGGGGGTTGTATAACGTCTGTAGTACATGGTTTCATCCTCCTGTATGCAAGACAGTGTGTGTGTCTGCGTTGTTTGTGCATTGACTTCCAACCCTATTTATAATTTCCGGCTGTATAAAAAAAATAAGCAAAACATTGGAAAAATATAAAAACGCCATATTTCGGCGCTTGGATTACAATAAGCCATTATTAAAGTTAATGAGGTGAGGGCGTGACGAACAACAATAAATGGTTGGCGATCAGCGGGGTCGCCATGGGAGTGTTCATGGCGACGCTGGATGCAAGCATCGTCAACATCTCCCTGCCCACTTTGATTGAATACTTTGACACCAGTTTTGCCACCATCCAGTGGGTGGTACTCAGTTACGGGCTGGTGGTGACTTCGTTAATCCTGTCATTCGCCCGCCTGGGCGATATGCGCAACAAGAAGCCCATCTATTTGAGCGGAATGATGCTGTTCACCATCAGTTCGCTGTTGTGCGCACTTGCCCCCCGCGTGGAATGGCTGATCGGCTTCCGCGCCCTGCAGGGATTGGGCGCCACCATGATGCAGGCGCTCGGCATGGCGATCATCACCGAAGTGTTCCCAGCCCGGGAACGCGGCATGGCGCTCGGCATCACCGGTGCAGTGGTATCCACCGGCATCGCCATTGGTCCCCCACTCGGCGGCATTTTGATCAGCGCCTTTGGCTGGCAGTCGGTCTTCCTGGTGAACATTCCGATTGGCATTATCGCGGCGCTGGTGGTGCTGCGCTTCATTCCCGATCTTGTGCCACACAATCCCCATCAGCGTTTTGACGTACCGGGTGCTGCGGTCCTGCTGGTGCTGTTGAGTTGCTACGCGCTCGGCATGACCACCGGGCAGGCACAGGGCTTTGGCAGCAGTGCGACCCTGGCAATGCTGGGCATGGCAGGGGTGTTGCTGGCTGCGCTGTTGTGGATTGAAAACCACAGCCCACACCCCATGATTGATCTTAAGATTTTCAAGACGCGCTTGTTTGGCGTCAGCTTGATGATGGGCTTTCTGGTGTTCATCGTGCTGGCGGGCGGGTTTGTCATGCCGTTTTTCCTTGAACTGGTGCTCGGCCTGTCAACCGGAACAGCGGGCTGGTTGTTGATGGCTCAACCCGTGGCGATGGGCGTGGTGGCTCCGCTGGCGGGATCGCTTTCTGACCGCTACGGTTCGCGCCTGATCAGCCTGATCGGGCTGGTGGTGATCGTGATCGGCTGCATTTTAATGTCCACCCTGCACGCCGACGTCACCCCGCTGGGCTTCCTGCTGCGTATTGCCCCGCTGGGGCTGGGCATGGGCATGTTCCAGTCGCCCAACAACAGCGCTGTAATGGGTTCTGTGCAGCGTGAACGGCTGGGGATCGCTTCGGGGCTGCTGGTGCTCTCGCGTACGCTGGGGCAATCCACCGGGTTGCCTTTGTTTGGCGCGCTGTTTACCATGCTCACCCTGTCTGCAGCCGGGCTGCCCGCGGGAACCGAGGTGACCGGCGCGCCCGCGGCTGCCCTGGTCACCGGGTTGACCGGCAGTTTCCGCATCGCCGCCGTGGTGGTGGGCCTGTCAGCGGTGCTGGCGTTCTTTGCCTTCCGCACATCACAGGCTGATCGCAAGACAGCCGCAGCGGAACAGGCCGCCATTCCTCCCGCGCAGGCAGGCGAATAAAACCGACCGGCAAATTACAAAATTATCAAAAGCCCGCGTTTTTTAGGCGCGGGCTTTTATGTTTTACCAATTTACTGTGGGGGCAGGTCGCGGATCTGCACCGCATCACGCGGCGACTGGATGATCACCCTGCCCAGGTCAACCGAGTTGAGGATCTCAGCGGCGCGTTCCATGCTGAAATCATCCCCCTTCTTGAAGATCCACACCGGCGGATGATCGTACACCGAGAAGGCTTCCTCGGCTGCCAGCGGGTTGAGATTAAACACCGGCAAGTCAGGCTGGCGACCCCACGCCACGCTTCCGCCCACATCTGAGATATACAACGGGCCAATCTGCACCGGCACCTGGAAGGCGGCAACCTGTTCAAAGCCCAGTTCGCCGCTGAACAGTGCATCGTAATAGGTCAGCGTCATGGGGTAGGTAAGCGGTATGCGCGTGGCGCTCCAAATGGCGCGCTGGCTGGGCAGGATCAGGTAATCAGCCTGGCGCAGACCCTCCAGCAGCATGGAGCGTTTATTTTCATCGTCATACCAGCGTACCTCCATGGTGTAGCCGGTGTACAACTGCCCGAACGGGTCCTGGTTGTCAAACGGGAAGGGCAGGCCTTCATCCCAGCTTTCATTTGCGATCACACTGCGCTGGATCACCACCTGGGCGGCATTCTCCACCCTGGCGATCAGGTAATACGTCTGGCCTGGAACCAGCTCCGCGCCGCTGAAGTCGGCTGTGGCGGAGGGCGCACGGGCATCATCCGGCAGCGCGCCCACACTCAACACGGTTTCATCCAGCACCGTTGCACCGTCAGGGTCGGCTGCAATTTGCACCCGCAGGGCTGCCCCCGCAGCGCCGCTGCTGCCAATGTGCGGGGTGGTGAGCGAGATCAACCGCCCACCCTGCCGCGCGACAAAGGATGTGGAAAAGCTCTGCCCGCTGAGGATCATCAAATTATCCGGCGCACCCACCGGCTGCCCGAAGGTCTCCCCCTCAGCGGCCAGCGTCAGGTGGAAGGGAGATGGCACGTTGGAGAAGATCCAGCGTGTGGCGCGGATGCGGGTGTGATCCTCACCGTACACCGCCGAGACAAATCCCAGCGACCACGCCAGCGTCATGCCCATCACCAGCAGCGCAGGAAGCGCCGCCAGCAGGGCGCGCCCGGCCGTCCAACCCCGTCTGGAAAGCCAGCGGCGGGCAAGTTCAATCAGCGCCCAGGCCGCCAGCAGGCACAGGAAAGGATAGATGGGCAGGAAGTAGCGCACCGATTTGACAAAGCGCGTGCCCATGAACAGGAAATACCCGCCCACCCAGAACAGAGGCAGCAGGTGCGCAAAAGCGGCCCGTTCGCGTTTAATCAAATCCCACAGCGCCAGACCAAACCCACCCCATGCGGTCAGCCCAAGCGCGATGCCCATGCCCCACAGCACCATGTTGGTAAAGGGGAAGATCAACGCAGGGCGGTTCGCCCATTGCTCGGCAGGCGGACCGCCGCCCACCCCGCTGGATTCCGAGCGCGCCACGTTCATGCTCTCGCTCCAATCCGTGTTGATGTGCAGGGTGAAGAAGCCCGTGTCGCCGGTCGGCGCGCGGAAGCTCATCGGCTGGCTGATGCGGAAGGAAACCAGCGAAACCACCCCGGCAAGCGCCATCATGCCAACGGCGATCAGCGCAATGCCGGTCAGATCAGTGCGCGAGCGCAGCCCCAGACCCGATACGCTGATGAATACCGCCACCAGCAAAATACCCGCCAGCGGAACCAGGTTGATGCGACATGCCACCGCAGCCCCAAACGCTGCGCCGAACAGCACAATCCACAGCCACATCCTGCCCACGGGACGATAGCGCCCGCTGGCATCCCGTTCCAGCAACGGACGTGACGCGATCATCGCCAGGCAGAACAACGCCAGGCTGGTGAACAGGGCGGCAAAGTTGTCAATGGTCATGAAGTGCGACTGCTGAATTTGCATGACGGCCAGCGCACTGAATGCCGTACCCAGCAGCGCCACCCGCCGCCCGTACAAACGGTGGCCAGCAAGAAATAAAAATAACAACGAAAGCGTATCCGCCCCGGCAGACAACCGCCTGCCCAGCAGGCGGATCTCGTCGTAACCGGTCTGTCCGGTCATCTCACCAAACCAGCGCACAATGATTAACGGGAGCTGCCCCCAGCGCAACCGGTTGTCCGGTCCATCCATCAGCTTCACGCCGTTCTCATCATATCGCTGGTACGGGCTGAGCGGCGACAAACGGGTATTGAAATACTCATCCAGGGTTTTGGGCATCGCCAGCCGGGTGAGGGTGTTGGTCATGCCGTACTCATCCGGATGCAAATTGCTGCCCTGGCTCCAGTTGCTGTGGTAAAAGCGCAGGCCAATACCCAGCGCAATCACACCCACCAGCAGGGCTTCAAGCAGGATGGAAAGGATTTTTGATGATGACGTGGGTTGATTCATGCTTTGCGCCAGCTCCACACCCCGGTCCATTCGGGCAGGCGCACCCATCCGTTCCGGCGAATTTTTTGAGCAAGTTCAGAGCCAAAGAAGAACTCGGTGTACTCCACCGCCTGTTCAAGACTGTCAAACTGATAATCGGTGGAGATAATCTCGCACCTGAAACCCCATTGATCCTCCAGCCAGTGATAATAGCGCGCCAGGTGATCCGCCGGGGGTGCAGGCGTCAGGCTGCCGGTGGTCATGGTCTCCATGATCACCACCGTTCCAGCGGGGCGCAACACACGCTGGATCTCGCGCAGGATGCCCCCCACCACTGTCTGCCAATCCTGCGGATACCAACCCACCGAGTGACCGATCGCCCAGCCAGCCGTGATCACGTCGGCTGAGCCGTCCTCAAAAGGAAGGGCAGCCATGTCGCCCAGCACCATGCCCCACGTGCCGCCCAGCGCGGCGCGCACGCGCGCCTGTTCCGCCAGCATTGCCGGGGCAGCTTCGTAGGCGGTCACAACACCCGCCTCGGTGTGCGTCAGGCAGGGAATACGCCCCGTGCCCGAGCCGAGATCAAGCAGCGACTTGTAGGCCAGCCCATCCGCCGCCCTGCGCAGGGCAGGCAGCAGGTTGCCGTCCACATCCTCAACCGCGATCATACGCTGATAGTGTTCGGCGCGGTTTCCATAGATATAGCGAAAATGATCCAGACCCACTCAACCCTCCCGCACTGCCCGCATGAAGTCAAGGATGCGATCAGCGTCCCATTCCTCCAGCAACCCGGCGCGCGTCCAGCCGCCCTGGGCTTTAAAAGCTGATCCAACGATTACCCCGTCTGCAGATCCGCCGTTGACGGCCAGCACAGCGCGCACATTGGCTGCCGTGGCGCCGCCGCCCAGCAGCAGGGGAACCCCCAGACCGGCCTGGCGCACCTTGCCCAGCATACCGGTGGATTCCTCAAAAGAGGCTCCCGTCAACACCAGGGCGTCAGCCCGGCCAAATACAGCCGCCTGGCGGGCTTCTTCAATTAACGGCATGGGCGCCAGCGGTTGACCGGTGCGGTCGTACACATCCGCCAGAATTTGCACATGGTCAGCGCCGATCTGCGCACGGTACTGAATGGCTTCGTATGCCAGACCGTGCAGCACGCCCTCAGCCTTGACCATTGCGCCCACGTACACCTTGAGGCGCACAAACTGCGCCCCACAGGCCTGGGCCGCCGCCAGCGGCTCTCGCGCGCCGTGCGCCATCATGCACAGACCCAGCGCCAGGTCAGGGAACTCCCGCCGCAGCGCGTAGCCCACCGCACTGAGCACCGCAAGGGTGTGCGGCTGAATCTCCGCGGCAACGGGCACATCGGCCGTGTCTTGAATATACAGCGCACGCACGCCTGCCTTCACCGCCCGTTCGGTGTTGCGCAGGGCATGTTCAACCGCATCCGATACCGGCCGGGCATCTGGATGGCGCGAACCGGGCAGCGGCGGCAAGTGCAGCGCCGCGATGATGGTCGGACGATCAGGCACAAACAGGTTTGGGTTGCTCACGGTTGCAGATCCTCCCAGGTTTCACTGGTGCGGATGCGGCTGATGCCCCCGCCGCCCTCAGGGCTGCGTCCGCCGCCAAAAGCACGGAAGTACGGCTCGCCAATTGTCTCAGCCCGTGCAGCGGCAAACAAAGCTCCACAGGCAGAACTGAGGATGGGCGCGTACATCTCGGGCACGGCAGCCGTGCGCAGGTGACCGACCGCCTGCCCGGCAAGCTCGTGTGAGGCAGCCGGGGCAATTGCCACCACCTGGCGGCCAATGGTACGGGCTGCAACTGCCACTTCCATCGCGCGCGAGTAATCGCGCTCACCGGCGGTGATGATGAAGGTGGGCGTCTCCACCGCTTTGGCAAAGTAGTTCAAATGCGCCCATTCCTCGGTGTCCTGCGCGCCGGTGCTGTCGCCGGTGGCTTCCAGCAGCTTGGCTGACGAGAACAACGCTGAGGCGTACCCTGGCCCACCCCCCAGGAACAAATATTCATCGTATGCTTTGAGCAGTTCAGCCAGGCGCTCTGCTTCAGGTGCAGCCGACTGGATGGTTTCCTCCAGCTCATCCGGCAGGGCGCGTAATTGAGCCAGCGCAGCCCCCGCCTGATCGGCAGTCAATACACTGCGCGCCTGCCCCATGTGCACGGCTGCCAGCAGCAGCGCATACTGATTGATGGTGTAGGTGCGCACACCCGGGATGATCTGGCCCTCCAGCCCCGGCAGTTCAGGGGCAACCACCAGCAGGCTCTTCCCGGCTGCCTGCGCCGTCCGCCCCTGCGGGTTGGCAGTCAGCGCCAGTGAATAAGCCCCGGCCTGCAAACCCATGCTGAGCGCTTCAGCAGTGCGTGCCACCGACCCTGATACCGAAATACCGATCACCAGCGCCGGTTGGGTGCGCGGCAGGCGCGCAGCCGTATAGCGCGAGAAAGTCAACGGGGTGTGGGCCTCCACCGGCACGCCGGAGAGCGTCTCAAATGCCAGTTCAGCGCCCAGGGCGGCATGGTGAGAGTCACCGCAGCCGGTGATGTATACGCGCCCCACCGAGCGGCACAGTTCAACCGGCAGGGCTGCCTGTACACTGGCATACACATCATCAAATGAGGAACGCAACAAATCCGGCAGTGATTGAATGTGGTGCATCATTGGGTTATTCAACTGATCATCTCCATGCGACGGTGAGCTTCTTCGGTCAAATCCGGCTGCCATGCGGGCAACCCGGGTTGTTCAATCAAAAATGAGGCTGCCACTGCTCCGCACACCCCGGCAGCCGTCATGCGTTGCGCGACCGGCAGATGTGCATACTTCAACCATCCGGCGAGAAAGCCGCCGCAGTAGGCATTGCCAGCCCCCAGCGGCGAGACCACCTGCACCGGTACGGCGCAGATTCCCACCGGAAAATCACACTCGCGGCATGCGATTAAACTGCCCCGGGCGCCCAAGCGCAGCGCCACCACCTGCGCGCCGCCATCCAGCAGGCGCTGCGCCACTTCCTCGGGCGCACCGTGGCCCACCAGCGACACCGCTTCGCGCATGTTGGGTGAAAAAATGTCGCCTGCAGCAAGCAGATCGGTTAGCTCAGCGGCGGTGGGGGTGCGTGCGGCGGGGCGGAAAGTCTCCAGGCTGATCAGCGCGGGTTGGTCAGGGTTGAGTGTTTTGAGCGCGCGTACAAACTCAAGCCCGCCCTCCAGCGGGTGCACACCCAGATGAAACCCCTGTGCCCCCCTGAAGGCGGCGGGCACACTGGCAAGGTCGCGGCGCAACTGGGTTTGAAACACAGCCGGTGGGGTGAGCCATTCGTGCTTTACGCTGCCGTCCGCGCTGATGACCTGGCGGGCGGCAGTGGTGGGCAGGTCATTGCGGCGCAACCCGCCCGTGTCAATACCAGCATCATCAAGCCACTGTTGTGCCTGATCGGGAAAATCCGCGCCGACACCGGAAAGAATGCCCACCCTGCCCGGTGCGGAAAACAAACGCATCCCAAAGGCAGCCTGTGGGCCACCACCACCCAGCACCCCCTGGATGACGCGCCCATCGGGGAACACCAGTTCATCCATGATGACATTAAATGCAACCAGCTTCACATGCGTAATTGTAAACGAAAGCGAGGCAAAGGATCAGAAACAGCAGCGGGGAAACGCTGCCACTACCTCCGCCCATCCAGCCAGGCGCGGATGAGCGCGGCTTTTTCGGTTCTGCCCATGCGCAGGTAGGCTCTGTATTCGTATTCCAGATCCAGTACGGGAATTTACCAGCCATCCAAATCCAGCGTGCACCGGTGATCTTCCACCTGAACTGGCGGCTGCCAACAGCCGTCATCAGCGCGCTTTTGAATATCCCCCATGATTTCCACTTCGATGCCATCCAGCTCCAGACAGCCCAGGTGGGAGCGCATATGCTGCCTGCTGGTGAATTCCACCGGGCGAAGCGCGTTTGCGCCGGGCAGGCTTAGCAGCCGCCGCTCAATTTCATATGCCCCGGTTTTGCCGGTCTGAATGTCAATGTCATGTACATCCAACGGCATACCCTGCAGCGCCATGCCAGCCGAGCCGGTCAACGCCCAGGGTTGCGGCAGAGCCTGCAAACAGGCAAGGATTTTCTGTAAAACCTGCCAGTGTCCGGCCGGTAACATCATGAGCCTTCCTGTCCCCCGGCATCCGACAGCCACACCACAGCCAATCCCAACCCGCCCGAAAAAGCTGCGTCCACCTGCTGAATCCTGTCCCTTAACCAGGTCAGCACCTCAGCGCGGGGCGGCAGGTTCAAACCGCCGCCGTAAACGGATGCGGTCAACCCGCCCAGGGCAGAAGCCAGCGCGGCGCAGGCGTGCATACCCAACCCTGCGCGGCGTGCGGCAATTAAACCAGCACAAAAAGCGTCGCCAGCGCCGGTGGTATCCACCACCTGTACTGGCAGGATGGGGTAGATACCCGTCTGCACCTTCTCATCCACCTGTTCAGCAAGCACACAACCCTGTGAGCCAAGCTTGACCGCGACCATGCGCGGACCGCGTTTCAGCAAGGCCAGTGCCGCGGTTTGCATATCATTTTCACCCGTCATCTGCACGGCTTCATCCACGCCGAGCACCAGCGTATTCAACAGCGGCAGCAGATCGAAAACATCCGCGGGCCTTTTTTGCAACGCTGGCAGGCACAGATCCAGACTGGCTGGCAGATCCATTTCCCTTGCCAGCCGCACAGCGTGCATCACCGCCATGCGCTGCGGGTCGTCCATCAGTGCATAACCTGAAACATGCAACCAGCCAGCCTGCGTCAGCATTTCACGTTTAATCTGCTCAGGGCTGAGCGCTGCATTAGCCCCGCGATAAGAAAACATGGTGCGGTCACCGTCGGGCGTGACCGGAATAAACACCAGGCCGGTGGTCAGGTCTTCGCGCTGCTGGATGAAATTGGTGCGCACTCCGGCAGCGCGCAGCGGTTCCAGCGCCATGCCGGCCCATGCGTCGTTTCCGGCAACCGCCAGCAGCGCCACAGGTTGCCCCAGGCGGGCAAGCGCCGCAGCCGAATTTGCCCCGCCGCCGCCCACGCGCACCTCCACCCGGTTCGGAAAGGCATCGCCGCCGGCCGGTGGGTAATGCGGAATGGAGATCAGCGTATCAATGTTGAGGTCGCCCAGAAGAATGAACATGCGTGCGCCCTTTTGGAATGGGATTTGCAGGTATTATACCGGTTGGAGGGTCGCATTATCTAAAATATCCACTACAATCAATTACAGGCAGGCTGTTCATGAAGCAGGCGATCTGGGTTTTCGTGGCGATTTTGGCAACAATTGCGCTGGATTTTTTGATCCAGCGCTGGCTTGCCACGCGCCGAAAACGGAACTCTGAACCCCCGCGCGCCAACAGCGTGCGCGTCTTTGGACACGAATCCCCTTTCCTCACCTGGTTGCATCCGTTATATTTGAGGATCAAATCGAATCCAGTGTTCACCCGCAACCTCATCTTGCCCCTGCCCACCTTGCGCTCACCGGCACTGCCGCGATTTTCGTGGTTATCCACATTTGAGTTCGTGATCATCATCGCCTGGGCAATGTACCTTGGACGGGGATACCTCAATTTCAATCCGGTTTTCGTCCCCTCCGGCGGAGACTACGAGGTGGCGGTCAGCGCCCACCAGATCTGGACCAACCTGCTGGACTGCGGCACATGCATCCTGTGGAACGGCACAATCAACGGCGGCGCGCCGGCCTTTGTGGATCTGCACGGCTCCATGCTGCACCCGCTGGTTATACTCTCAACGCTGCTGCTTGGCGTTATCAATGGGTCAAAGGTTTATCTGGTGGGCGGGTTGTGCATTGCCGGTATCGCACAACGCCAGCTTGGCAAAGCCATCGACCTGCCATTTTTCCCGCGCCTGTGGACGGCGCTGATTGCCGTGGCAGGTGGTCACCTTTCGGGAAAGATGGAGTTTGGCCTGTCCACCATGCTGTTATCCATAGCCACCGCCAGCCTGATCCTGGCTCCGGCGGTGGAGTTGCTGTGGAAGGGCAACCGCAAGGCGCTTCCATGGCTGGCGCTCGCATTTGCGCTCACCTGGTTGAGCGGGCAGGGTTATATTCAAATCGCCGTTGCCGGAGCATGGTTGCCCGCCATGCTGTTTTTGTCCGGCAGGGATCGTCAGAAGTGGAAGGACCTGTTCTTCGCATTGGGGTTGTCGCTGCTGTTGAGCGCAGTGTTCATCCTGCCGCTGCTGCATTTTTATCCCTGGATGGAAAAACCAACGGAGGAAACGCTTAAGAACCTGCAGAGCGGGTTGTACTCCCCCTTGAACCTGGTGATCAACGATATGCGCTTTTTCCAGCAGGAGACACTCACCCATGAAGCCACCCCGTCCAGCTACATTAATTTTATCGGCTGGGTTCCGGTGTTGCTGTCGTTTCTGGGAACATGGGCAACGCCACGTAAAGACCTGCGCCTGACCGTCGGGTTGCTGCTGATGGCGATCCTGCCTTTTGTTGTCACCAGTGTGGAGTTTATGCGTTTCGTGCAGCAGTTCACCCACTGGGTGGATGGCCTGCGATTTTTCAGCATGGGCGCAGCCCTGGCTGTACCGCCACTGCTTGCCCTGGCGGGCAAAGGCATGCAGGTGCTGTTCGGACTGGGCAGGCGTTGGCTGGCCTCTGCGGGTCTGCACGGTTACACCTACAACCCGCTCCTGCTGGTTGCCCTGCCGCTGGCGGTTATCTCGCTGTCGCAGACCTACCGCTTCGCCCACCAGTTTTACGCGCTGATCCCCGCCCGGCACGTGGCAGAAGATCTACGCAGCGCCGGCAGCCAGTGGATCCAGCCGCCGATCGGTGATTTTCAGATGACGGTTGTGATGATCGATCAGGGCTACAAGCTGTCTTATGGTCACCGCGCATGGTGGTGGAAGGAGCACGGCAACCCGTTGCCGCGCCGCGAACTGCAGTGGAATGATGCCGGGCTGGTGCTGTACGAATACCCGGCAAACGAATACGCCGTGATGGAAACGTCCACCGGCAGGGTTGCCTGTCAGGCACACGCCGTGGGTGGGAGGATTGATGTGCTATGTCCACCCACGGAAGGCGGCTGGCTGGTGGTGCAGGAAAATAACTGGACCGGATGGTTTGCCAGTGTGGATGGCAAAGCAGTCCCCTTGAAGGAGGGCACGTTGCTGGCAGTTGATCTGCCCCCTGGTGCAACCCGTGTTGCCTTCCGTTACCGTCCGTGGGATGTATGGGCCGGTTTGGCGCTCTCGCTGGCTGGTTGGGCGATATGGGTGGCGGTCTGGTTGGGGAAGCCGCAGGAAAGACGGGTAGAGCAAACAAACCCTGGGTTTTAAAGATCCGGCGGGATGGAAGGACACCGCGCCAGCTTCGCTGGCGTGATGCTTTCTCAGCGGTAAATAACGGTGGGCTGGAAAACGCCGCGCCAGCTTCGCTGGCGACTCACCCTTGTATATTAACAATAGTTGTAAGATGTAGGTATTGGAACAGGGCATGGCAGACCGTCCACCCTAAGGTTAAAGAAAGCCGTTTCGTAGCAAGGGTCGCCATGTCTTTCAAACAATAGCCCGAACAGTTGCCAGGGCCAGAAGAGCCCGCATCAGGCAAGGTAGGGACCAGATCATCTTTGCGAGGACAGCATGAGCCACGAAATACAGGGTGCGAATTACGTTGGCATTGATGTGAGCAAGGCAGGGTTGGATGTGTACATCCGGCCAATCGAAGAGAGTTTTATGGTGAGGAACGATGAAGAGGGGATCCAGAAGCTGATTGCGTGTCTGCACCAGTATCGGGTGAAACTGATCGTGCTGGAAGCCACGGGAGGGTACGAACGCGAGGTATATGTGGCCTTGAACCTAGTCGGGCTGAAGACAGTGCGGATCAACCCGCGCCAGGCGCGTCATTTTGCCAAATCGATCGGAAAGCTGGCCAAGTCAGACAAAATTGACGCGGGAGTGTTGGCGCATTTTGCCGAAGCGATCCAGCCCGAAGTGCGTGCCATGCCGGATGAACGCACCACCCAGTTGAAAGCTTGGACCAGCCGCCGCCGTCAGGTGATTGACATGCTGGTAGCGGAGAAAAATCGTCTGGGCATCAGTCACCGCAGCGTGCGTCCCAGGGTGCAAGAGCACATTGATTGGCTGGAGGAGGAGCTGGATGATCTCAACCGCAACCTCGACCAGTACCTGGATAACGATCCTGATTGGCAAGAGCAGAAAGACCGGCTGCGTTCGGTGCCGGGTGTGGGGCCAGTACTGTGCACGACGCTGCTGGCCGAGCTGCCCGAACTGGGAAAGTTGGATCGCAAAAAGATCGCCGCGCTGGTGGGGGTGGCGCCCTACAACTGCGATAGTGGCGCCATGCATGGCAAACGCAGGGTGTGGGGTGGTCGAGGCACCGTGCGCCACGCCCTGTACATGGCTACCCTGGCAGCCAGACGGTTCAATCCTGTGATCCGCACCTTTTTTGAGCGTTTGGTGGCTTCCGGAAAAGAATTCAAGGTTGCAATGACAGCCTGTATGCGGAAATTGTTAACGATTCTCAATTCGATGGTGGCTCACCAGACCACCTGGAACCCGAATTTCACCACCCAAAAACAACCGCTTCCTGCTTGACTTTTAACACAGTTGCTAC